>JAYUPV010000264.1:0-2353 GCA_043759865.1 Alphaproteobacteria bacterium
CGCAGAAACAGGAAGGCGTCAAGCCGCCGCGCCTGCCGCAAATGCCTGCCTATCACCTGAAACGCCGCGACGGCACGGGTATCACGCTCATCAACATCGGCGTCGGCCCGTCGAACGCGAAAACCATTACCGACCACGTCGCTGTCCTGCGCTCGCACACATGGCTGATGCTTGGCCACTGCGCGGGTCTGCGTAACTCGCAGAAGCTTGGCGACTACGTTCTCTCGCACGGCTATGTGCGCGACGATGGCGTGCTCGATGACGCTGTTCCGTTGTGGGTTCCCATTCCCGCGCTGTCCGAAGTGCAGGTTGCCCTCGAGCAATCCGTTGCGGAAGTGACCGGCCTTAAAGGTTACGACCTGAAAAAAATCATGCGTACCGGCACGGTTGCCACCGTCAGCGACCGTAACTGGGAATTGTGGGAACAGTCCGTTCCCGTGCAGCGCCTGTCGCAATGCCGTGCCGTGGCGCTCGACATGGAATCCGCGACCATCTGCACCAACGCGTTCCGCTTCCGTGTGCCCTATGGCACGTTGCTTTGTGTCTCGGACAAGCCGCTGCACGGGCAGCTTAAACTCCCCGGCATGGCGGACACGTTCTATCGTGAACGCGTCGAGCAACACCTTAAAATCGGTATCCTCACCATGGAAAAAATCCGCGCCATGGGGGCAGGGCGCTTGCACAGCCGCAAGCTCCGCAGCTTCACCGAGGTCGGTTTTCTTTAAGGTTTCAAGCTATTGACATAATCAAAAATCCGGCTATGCTACCCCTCGTATTCACGGCAATCACGAGGGAATAAAAAATGCAAAGACCGTCCGTTTCCATCCGTAAATCAGACTATGAACGCGCATTGAAGGTGGCGGATAAGTTCAACATCGCGGCGCAGGCACGCCCCGGTCGCAAGGTTGCGGCGGTGCTGCATGATGCTGTTGATTTCCTCGGCGGCACGCTCGGCGAAATCTCGAACGGCAATACCATAGTGACGGGCAGCGGCTGGCACGGGCCCGACTCGTTCCTCGACAAACAGATCGCCACCACCATCGCGCGTGAAAAAAGCAGCACCGATCATTTGACCGGAGATGTCGCTGTGTCGCTCTCGAAGCGCGACAAGGCGGTGCTGTCAGATATCCGCAAGACCTTCGGCCTGTCGTCAGACAAGCAGGCCGCCGGCCTTGCCCTCCGCGTCTATGCTTCGCTCACCGATGGTCTGTGGCGCGGCAACGGTTTCAGCTACGAAAACAGCAACAACACGCCCGCGCTCGGTGCCGACAAAATCAGGAACAAGCTGTTCCCGCAAACGCCGTAATTAAACTTACCCGATACGCGGAGGAGGGACTGGCGCCGCAGGCGGCTTCGGGTCCTGCCATGCGCCGATGGTTCCGTTACTCACATCAAACCCGAAACGCCGGAAAGATTTTTCAAGCGCGGCTAGGTCGAGGTCGCGCTCCATGATTTCGGCGACGGTCTGCACCTTGATGCCGGTAAATTGAGCGGGGCGCGCGCCGAAAACGGGGCTGACTTTTGCCAGTAAACCGGCGGCCTGATCTTCGGGCAGGTTCTGGCTTTTCATCATCCGCTCGGCCAGCTGCACAGTCGCGGCGATAGAGGCGGGGAGAATGCGCTCCACGTAGTCTACTTCTTCCTGCCGCAGCAGCGCGATGGTCGCTGTCATGATCTCGCGCACCTCTGCGGGGTTCGCGGCACTTTTCAATTCTTCATACAGCCCCGCGCGGAAATCGAGCAGATCATCTTCCGGTGTCGTCGCGACGTCGGTTTCGATCTTGTCCAGCAATTGCTGAAGGCGCGTTTTGGGGGCTTCGGGCTGGGTCATTTTTTTCGGATGGCTTAAGGGTTACTGGGGTTTCAGCGGCTTGGCAGCCTGAACGGCGGCGGGGACGGCAACAGGGTCGTCGCCCTTTGGCACATAGGTATGTGCTTTCGCATAGGCTTCAAGGTCGGTAAGCTCGCGGCGCTTCACTTCGCGGATGTCGTCGGCCAGCGTCAGCATCTCGGCAATCTTCGGCAGCTTCAGCTGCGTGGCAAGCCCGGCGGGAGTGACTTCGCCGCTTTTCTTGGTGGGCGTCGTCTTGATGTTCTGGTCGGCGCCAAGCTCTATCAGGCGCAGCACGCGCTCGGCGTCACGGTTCAGGACGGCGAGGTGGAGCGCTGTGTAGGAATACTCGCCCGACTTCGCCACGCTGTTCAGGGTTTCGACTTTTGCGTCCAGCAGATAGTCGGTGAAAACGCCGTCGTTATCGCGCAGGGCGGTTGTGAAGGGCGTCCAGCCGTTGCCGTAATTTTCATGCCGGTCCGCGCCGAGGCTGACAAGCGAGATGAATGATTGCAGGCTGTC
>JAYUPV010000265.1:0-6505 GCA_043759865.1 Alphaproteobacteria bacterium
GTCGACATCGCTATCATCGAGGCCGAGGCCCGCCACGGTTTCCTTCACCAGCGGGTCGGCAAGCACATCGGCGAGTTTCAGCGAAGCGTTATACGGCACTTGCGGCGCAGGGGCTGCAATACCTGCCGTTTTCAGGTCGATGCCGTCGGCGGCAAGTTCGGTTTTCAGCGCGGCGGTCGACGAGGCCAGCAATTCCTTGCGGAATTTTCCGGTGGCAAGCGGTGCGAGGTTTTCGACGGCTTCGACGAAGGTTTTCAAAAGCGCGGGCTCGATGCCCTTCCAGCGTTTGCTGTCGTTCAGCGCGCCGAGGATTTCGATGGAAAGGTCGAGCAGGTCGCGCGCCATTTCCTGTTGTTCATTGCGGCCCATCTGGCGTTGCGCGCGTTCGAACTCGCGGCCCGTGCCGGTGAAGGCGATGAGCGTCACGGCGATTTTCAGCGCCGTCGGGTTGCCGTCCTGCACAAGCGCCGAAATGCCTTCCATCTTGTCGCCGCCGCTGCTGTCGACCAGCAACAGCGCGGGCGCCGCGACCTGCGGGGGCAGGAAGGCAATTGCGCCGCGCGCGTTCGAGCCGCCGCGCGTCATTTCCTCGGCCACCATCACCGCCGCCGTCACGCTGTCGAGAGCGCCTGCTTTTTCGAGCATCTGCAAAACAGGATGTTCGGCAAGCTCGCCTGCATCGGGAACCGAGCGGTGCGTTTTGTCCGCCAGCGTCTTGATGGTTTCCTGCACGAGGCTGTCATTGAGTATGTCGGCGATGGCGAGTGACATGATTTTTCCTGTTTTGGATGTTTTGGACGAATTGAAGTTCGGCGTCGCCGTAAGGGTTAGACTTGTTTTGACATTCTGTCAATGCGCTATGGGAAATAAATAGTTTTCCATGGTTCAAATATTAAAACGCTTTTGGTTCAAGACCTTGCTCCCCGCCCCATAAATGCCGCGCTTTCCGCACCCCGAGCCCTCCGGAAAGCAAACCCTTGATGCCGCTGTCTTAATTGCCTATTTCGCAATTAATTATTGACTTTTACCGAATCATCTGGCATGCTGGTGTTGTACTGTTTGGAGGTGCAATGGGCGATTGGCTCAAAAATAACCCGGTCATACGGGCCCTCCTCTCCCTCCTCGCCTTTTTCGGGCGGGTGCTGCGGAAGAGAATTGAGATCCCCCGGGAGAAGCGCACAACTCAAAACAGCTTAAATTTTTCCCGCAGGTTCAGGATGCTGTCCGCGATCACCTCGGCGTTCGAGGGCTGGTACCCGCCGGAGAGCAACATGACCACGGGCACTTTTGCGCCCAAGGCCTTGCCGAAAACCATCTCGTCCCGCGCGGCCACGCCTTCGGGCGAAATATCCAGCGCGCCCAAGGGATCGTTCTCGAGGATATCCGTGCCTGCGTTGTATATCACGATATCCGGCCGGAATTCCGCGAAGGCGGCATCAAGCGCCGTTTTCACTTTTTGCAGGTATTCGGCGTCAGCCGTGAAGCTGCCAAGCTCGACCGCGAGGTCTATGCCCTGCTTTGCCACGGCGTCGCCCGGAAAAATTTCGCGGTTGTACGCGTCGAGGATGAACACGTCGGCATCGCCCGTGAAATCTGTCTCGTGCCCGTTGCCCTGGTGGGCGTCGAGGTCGACGATCATGACTTTTTGCGCCAGCTTTTCCCGCCGCAGGTATTTGACGATAAGGCTGATATCGGCGATGGCGCAAAACCCCTCCCCGTTGTCGTGCGAGGCGTGGTGGAAGCCGCCGCCGAGGTTGATGGCCCAGCCGTATTTCAGCGCAGCCTTGGCCGCCAGCAGGCCGCCGCCCGTCTGGTACAGCATCGGGCGCACGATGAGATTGCGGGCGAGGTGCGCGGGCAAAAACTTGAGAGCGTTCAGTTCCAGAATTTTCGCCAGCGTCAGCGAAGAATTGAGGCCTTCCAGATATTCGGGCCCATGCGCCAGCGCGAGCAGTTCCGCATCCGGCTCCGCCGCTGCGATGACCTGATCTTTTTTCAAAGCGTTTTTCGCCAGCAGCGCCGCCATTATTTTCCGGTATTTCGTGCTGTCGAAATGGTGCAGCTTTTCAAGGCCGAAGAACTCGATATTGTATTCCTCGCTATAAACAACCGGCAGCTTGCCCGCAAAGGACCGCGCAAGGTCGAGCGGCGGCGAGGCTTTATCGGTCATGAACGCCGCGATTTGCAACAGTAAATACAGCGCCAGAGCAACGGGCACGTAAATAAAAAATATCCGCCGGAGGGCGGATTTGTTGACGATCAGGCTTTTGATATCCACAGGATTACAACTTGAAGCGGTTGCGGGCGTCGTTTTTCAGGCGGGCGTACTGGCTGTCGGGGTCGATGCGCGGGGCGTGGTGGGTTACTTCGGCGGCGGCGCCCTGCATGATGGCGTATTTCAGGGCGGAAGCAGCTTCGTTCAGCATCTTGCGGCGGCTGGAGAACGGCTCGACCTGTTTCATGTTTTCAAGGCCCTCGGCGAAACGCTCGACCAGTTTCGGTTCGATGGCGAGATGCGCGCCGCTCTCAATAAGGCGGTCGGAGATTTCGGTCATCAAATCCACGCCTTTTTGCAAATCGGCCTTGCGCGTGCCTTTGGCGGAGAGTTCCTTGATGGTGGCAAAGCCCTCGCCCGTGGTTCCGGCCGACAGCGTGGCGAGCGTGATTTTCAGCACGGTCGCATCTTCGGCCTTGAACAGGAATTCGGAGCCTTCGGTGAACAGGCGGGTGGAATCTTGCAGCAGCGACACGCCGTTTTTGACAGCGGCGGGAAGCGTGCCCGTGACGCGCCCTGTAGCGGCGATCAGCACGGCTGCGGTTTCGGCATCAAGGCTGCCGGTTTCCAGCAGCAGCTTCACAGCGCGCACGCCGTTCAGCGCATCGAGGTCGACATCCACGCTTTTGCGGATTTCCTTGACGAAGGGGTCGTCCCAGATGGGGCTGTCTTCAAATTTCATGCTCCTATCAATACTCCCCTCCCCGCGCCAAGTCAATTAGCTGCAAGTCATTGAATAATAGTCATAAAATGACACCTCACCTTTGCGCTTTTCGGTGATACATTATTAAGTCACAGGAAAGGCCTCAACCCATGCCCTCGCATACCCAGACCACCGACAAGATTTTTTACGAGAAGAACAAGATGGACCCGCAAGGTGTATCGAAGCTGGTGGATAGCTCACTTGGCGGCGCGGACGACGGCGAGCTTTTCATGGAATACGTGCAGTCGGAATTTTTCGGCTGGGACGACGGCCGCTTGAAGACCTGCACCTATGATACCGATATGGGCTTCGGCCTGCGTTCCGTGGCGGGGGAAACTTTCGGCTTCGCGCATTCGTCGGAGCTGTCGGAAAAAGCCATCGCCCGCGCGGGCGAAACGGTGAAGTCCGTGCAAAAGGGCCATAGCGGCAAGATGGACCTGAACCCCGGCGGCACCAACCAACAGCTTTACATCGACGACAACCCCCTACTGCAAGTGCCTTTTGAAAAAAAGGTGAAGCTGCTGCAGGACATCGACGCATATCTGCGCAACAAAGACCCGCGCGTGAAGCAGGTCAGCATCCAGATGGCCGCGAACTGGAAGGCCGTGCAAATCGTGCGCTCCGGCGGGCACAAGGCTTCCGATATCCGCCCGCTCGTGCGGCTTAACGTGTCTGTCTATCTCGACGACGGCAAGGGCCGCATGGAAGACGGATATTATGGCTTTGGCGGGCGTTATTCGTTCGACAAGATTTTCGAGGAAGCAACGTGGAAAAAAGCGGCGGACGAAGCCTTCCGCACCGCCTCCGTCAATCTGGAATCCGTCCCCGCCCCCGCAGGCGAAATGAGCGTGGTGCTGGGCGCGGGCTGGCCGGGCATTTTGCTGCATGAAGCCATCGGTCACGGCCTCGAAGGCGATTTCAACCGCAAAAAAACTTCCGCCTTCTCCGGCCTGCTCGGTAAACAGGTGGCGGCGAAGGGCGTGACGGTGGTCGATGACGGCACCATGCCCGACCGCCGTGGTTCAATCACCATCGACGACGAAGGCACGCCCAGCCAGCGCAACGTGCTGATCGAGGACGGCATACTCGTCGGATACCTGCAAGACCGCATGAACGCGCGGCTGATGGGCGTGAAGCCCACGGGCAACGGCAGGCGTGAAAGCTACGCCGACCATGTCATGCCGCGCATGACCAACACCGTGATGCTGAACGGCGACAAGTCGCCCGAAGAAATCATCAAATCCGTGAAAAAAGGCATCTACGCCGTCAGTTTCGCGGGCGGGCAGGTTGACATCACTTCCGGTAAATTCGTGTTCTCCGCCTCCGAAGCCTATCTCATCGAAGACGGCAAACTCGGCCCCGCCGTGAAAGGCGCAACCTTGATCGGCAACGGCCCCGACGCGCTGACCAAAGTAAAACTCATCGGCAACGACATGAAACTCGACGAAGGCGTCGGCACCTGCGGCAAAGACGGCCAAAGCGTTCCCGTCGGCGTGGGTCAGCCGACATTGCGAATTGACGGCCTGACGGTGGGCGGGACGAAGACGTAATCCTCCCGTCATTCCTGCGAAGGCAGGAATCCAGTACCGTGGTTTATAAAAACAGCGCCCTCTCCATTTGGAAGAGCGTTGTTTTATTATTAACGGTACTGGATTCCCGCCTTCGCGGGAATGACATGCAGGGCGTTACTTCTGCCGTGCGATGATGACGCTGCCGGATTTGTCGGGCAGCAGAATGGGCGTTTCGGGTTTGTCGGCCATGAAGTTGTCGACGGCGGGTTTTACGTCGGGCCACCAGCCGCTGGAATAATCGTGGATGATAATAAGCCCGCCGGGGCTCATGCGCGGGTAGAAAAATTCGAGCGCGGCCACGACCGGCTTGCCGAGGTCGCAGTCGACATGCACCAGCGAAAATTTTTCGCCTTCGGTCACCTGCGATGCCGTTTCGGGGAACCAGCCTTGGCAGTACGCAACATTCGGATCTGCGCCCACGAAATTTCTGACGGCTTCGAGCGACGTATCTTTGAACGCTTTTTCGCCGACGGGAAGTTTGGTGCTTTCCGCCGTCACGTCGCGCGCGTCAAATCCTTCAAACGTGTCGAACAGGTAAAGTTTGCGCGCGGGCGAAACCATGTGCAGGATTTTCGCGGAGTTGCCCTTCCACACGCCAAGCTCCGCCATCGCGCCCGGAATTTTGCGCTCGTCCAGCGCCTTGAGGTTCTGGTACAGCACGTAAAGCCGCGTGATGTCGCCGGAGTTATTGCGCTCGTTGCCCTGCATCCAGAAGGCTTTCAGCTCGACCGGCACGGCAAGATGCTTGTGCACTGCGTCTGAATCGGGGCGGAACTGCACGAAATAATGCGGATGTTTCAGCGCGATATCGACCGGGTTGGCCATGTTGCAATAGCTTTCGTTACCGTTATAATGCCGCCATATTACACGCAGGAAAGGCCGGTTTGCAACATGCCCCTCGATCATGAAAGATACATGCGGCTTGCCTATGAGCAGGCCCTGAAAGGCTATAACGAAGGCGGCTGCCCCATCGGCGGGGTGCTGGTGGATAATGATACGGGGCGGGTGCTGGGCGCGGGGCATAATGCGCTGGTGCAGGAGGGCAACCCTGTCATTCACGGCGAAATGGCGGCGATGCGCGCGGCGGGGCGGCTGCGTAACCGGCACGATACGACCATGTACACGACGCTGCAGCCCTGTTTCATGTGCACCGGCACCATCGCGCAATTCGGCATACCGCGCGTGGTGGTGGCCGATGTTATCAACGCGTCATCGGACGAAACCATCCGCTTTCTCGAAGCGCGGGGCGTGGAGGTGATTGTTCTCGATCCGGCAAAAAGCGCGGCCGCAAAAGACTGCATCGCCCTCTGCGCGAAGTTCAAAAACGAAAAGCCCGATTTGTGGATGGAAGACTGGGGCGGCGGCCCCAACGGGAAACTGAAAAAAACTTAAGCGCCCGGCATGGCGAGTTTCGCGCCCGGCGTTTCGGTGACGCCTTTCCACAACGGCTGCCACTTGCCCTCTTTTTGCGCGAGGCGGTTGAGGACGACGGCGGCGGCCTCGTCGTTGAAGGGCATGGCGATATGTCCGCCCTGCACCGGCACGTTTTCGGCTTTTTCTGCCTTGGGGTTCAGGCTGGTGTGCCAGTCGACGATCCAGTCACCTTTTGAATAGACCGAAGTGGTGGGCACGCCGGGAGCCTGAATGACGCTTTCGGGCCTGGCGTTTTCGTGCTGGTAATAGCTGTTGATGCGCGCCAGCGTTTCATCGGGCGTGCCGCGCCAGTCCTGCTGGCCAAAGGGCGCGCCGAGGGTAATGACATCGCGCACCAGTTCCGGATGCGCCCGAGCGAGTTCCCGCGCATAAACGCCGCCGAGACTGTAGCCGACGAGAGATACTTTTTGTCCGCCGTTTTCGGCTGAAATTTCCTGCACGCGTTTCAGCAGGTTATCGGCATCGTCGCGCGACGCGCCGAGATTGATGCCTTCGTGCCAGCCATAGGCCTTGTAGCCCTGC
>JAYUPV010000266.1:0-4751 GCA_043759865.1 Alphaproteobacteria bacterium
GCGGCGGGCCTTGCCGTCTGGGGCCGCGTGTTCGAAAGCGACGACTGGCGCAATTTTTATCTCAACTGCGAGCTTTCCATTTACCTGCGCGACCTTGGCGACGGGAAGTTCAACAACGGCGACACCATCTCGTATATGCAGTTCGGGCAGGACAAAATCGACAAGGCGGGCAAGGTCGGCGACCTGCCGAGCTTTACCCGGGGGGCGCGTTTCCCCGAAGTGAACGGGCTCATCGCCCGCAATGAAAAAATGAAATGGGCGTATGAGGCAGCTGAAATCGCCCGCATGAAAAAGATGGGCAGCGCCGACAACGCCACGGTATCCGTGATGCGCGCCCGGGCGCTGCTCGGCGGCAACCCCTATCTCGAGCTCGACCTTTCGAAAGTCTACCGCCAGTCAATCGACGACAGCTGGACCAAGGGCAAAAAATTCAACTACCTCTACGAGGTGATGGACGAAATGTTGAAACCCATGCCAGCCCCCGCGCCTGTGTTGCCCCTGCCCCCCACCGTTGCCTAAGGCCCGCACGCGCCTGTGATGTAGCAGGGCTATGAATTTTTAAAAACCTTCGCCATGCCGGATTTTTTCCGGCGTCCAAAAGGCCGTCCGCATAAAGCGGGCGTGGCGCGCTTCTTAAACCTGCCCCGCAGCACAAAAAAATAGGGCCCCTCTTGTGAAGGGGCCCTATCAGTTTTTCACCAAAACACGCGATGAAAAAACCTGGTGCTGAGGCTTACGGCTTCAGCGTGTTGCGTTTGCGCTTGGCTGCTGCGGGTGCAGCGGCGGCGTTGTCGTTCGAGACGGTGACCGGCACGGGCGTCGCCGCTTCGAGACGCGGCTCGAAGGGGATGTCTTTGCCGGGCAGCTTGTCGATGATGATCTTCGAATTGCCGTTCTTGGCGACGAATTCGGCGATCTTGTCCTTGTTGGCCATGAGCCACTTGCCAAGCGGGTTCGAGATTTTCTCGCGAACCACTTTACGCAGGGGGCGTGCGCCCATATCGGGCTTGTAGCCTTCAGCCGAGAGCTGGATTTTTGCATCCGCGCTCACTTCGATGGTCACATCTTTCAGGGCCGGGTTCAGGGCAACGGCACCGGTCGGGTCGGACAGGCGTTTGTTGACCTTGTCCACTTCGCGGTGAACCAGCTTGTCGATGACTTCGGCAGCCAGCGGGATGAAGGTTACGAAACCGCCGAGTTCTTCGATACGGTTGACCATTTCCGGGCGGAAGAAGCCTTTGCGGGCCTTCGCGTAGATGCCGCCCAGTTTTTCTTCCTGCTCTTCCGGCGTTGCTGTCGCGCCGTTCGATGTGTTGTCGATGCCGATTTCACCAGTGCCTGCGCCGTTCAGGTAAGCCATAGCTTCCTTCGCGCCGAGGTTGGTGGTCATGACGACGATCACGTTGTTGAACAGCACTTTCTTGCCGTGGTTGTCGGTCATCTTGCCGTCGTTCAGGACGGGCAGGAGGACGTTGAACACGTCAGGGTGTGCTTTTTCGATTTCGTCGAGCAACAAAATCGAATAGGGGCGCTGGCGGATACGCTCGGTCAATGCGGGTTCCGAATCTTCGAAACCGACATAACCCGGAGGCGCGCCGATCAGGCGGGAAACGGTGTGTTTCTCCGAATAGTCGCCCATGTTCAGCTGGATCATCGCTTCTTCGTCACCAAAGAGGTAACGGGCAAGCGCTTTCGCCAGTTCGGTCTTACCCGTACCGGTCGGGCCCTGGAACACAAACGCAGCCCAGGGCTGGTTCGGGTCCGCGAGGCCGGAGCGCGAGCCGATGAGGCCGTCAACGACGCGCTGGATGCCGGGCTGGCCGAGGACTTGTTCGGGCAGTTCCTTTTCCATTTTCAGGAAGCGGTCGCTGTCGTTCTGGCTCAGGAAGTCAGCCGACAGTTTCGACATCTGCGAAACGGCAGCCACGATGTCGCGGCGTTCGATCACATCGCTGTGGCGCTGTTTTGCGGCAGCCGCTGCGTCGTCAAGCGCGGTCTCGGCCTTGGAAGGCTGCGACACGCTGGGCGCGTAGCGGTTGGTCATGTCGACGATATAACCCATATCGGCGGCCGACAGGTCCTGGCTGATGCCGTGGTGGGACTTGATGCCCGGCCACAGCTTGCTCACGATATACAGCGTGTCTTCGCGGTTCGTGCCCTGCAGAACCATCTGCTGGAATCTACGCGCGAGCGCGTTGTCTTTTTCGATGTGCTTGCGGTATTCCTCGCCGGTGGTCGTGCCCATGACAGAGATGCCGCGGGAAACGAGGAAGGGCTTCATCATGTTCGCGGCCGAGCCTGCGTCGTCGCCGTTCTTGCCGGCACCGAGCTGGTTGTGGATCTCGTCGATCGCGATGATGATCTTGCGGCCCTTGAACCAGCCTTCGCGTTCCTGCAGGCCGTCGATGACGGGCTTCAGGCGCTCTTCGAACTGGCCCTTGAACTTCGCGCCGGCCAGCATTTTTTGAATATCAAGCTGGAGGACGCGCGCGTTCTTCATCGAGTCCGGAACGTCGGGGCTGTCGTCGTTGAGGGCTTGCGCGATGCCACGGAACATTGCGGTCTTGCCCACGCCTGCGTCGCCGGTGAAGGCCACGTTGCCCTGCTGGCGGCGCGAGAGGATGCGCAGCGTGTTCTTGATCTCGTCGTCGCGGCCGACAACCGGGTCAAGCTTGCCGTTCTTGGCGAGCTCGGAGAAGTCGGTCGTGTATTCGCGCAGCGATTGTTCGAGCTGGGCATCGGTGATTTTCGGGTTCTTCGGCGGCTCGGGGATCGCGGGGTTCGCGGTCTTGTTGAACTCGCCTTTGTTGCCGGTGTCCACAGCTGCCTTGTCGATGTTCAGGCGCGCCACAAACGCTTCGCCCTCGTGGTGCGGGGGGAAGGACATCTGCTGCACGAAGGCCGGGTTCACGGTCGGCGTGGGGCCGGAACGCGAAATGGCCTTGTCGTTCGGGTCCATCTTGTCGGTGAACGACTTGGGGAAGCTGTCGTCGAACTTGTTGTCCGGATCGTTCAGTTTGCGGATGGACTCGGGCGTCAGCACATATTTCACTTCAGCCGTCGTGTCGGTGATGTTGAACTGGATGTCGAACTCGACGCCGATCTGCTTCAGGTTCTTGGGGCGTCCGGTTTCGTCGGTCGTGATCTGGTAGGCCACGGTCGAAGCGGTCGCTTTGCCGCCGGGCAGTACTTTCGTCTGCACTTCGTCATCAAAGGCGAAGACCTTTTCGTTGGGGCGGAAGCCGCCGTCATCAACGTTGCCCGCAAAAACCTGCAGCGGCGGCTTTACCTTGCCGTTGTCGTAACGCACTGCGTACTGGCGCGAGTTTTTCGCGTCGAGCAGGAAGCGATAGCCGTGATAGCCATTGTCGTTATCTTCATTCGCCATTTTATAGGCCTCCTTGAGAGGGGTGTGTTTTGGTGCTTTTTATGTTTTTGTTTACGTTTATGTAACCTAGTCACCTGCCGAAACCCTTGCAAGAAGAAATTACAGAATAGGGGGTAAGAAAATTATAATATTATAAGAAACATCACTTTTTTGAAACTTTCGGAAAATCTTTACAAGATTATGTTAAATAAATAAGCAAATTATGGAAATCAACTTCGGGAGCGGCGCGCTTTTGAACGTGACTCAGCTAGAATCAAAGCCCGAGTCTCATTTATGTTAACTAAATCAACGGCGACAGGATGGCTGGAATCGGTCTTTTGGACGCAAAGATACAGTATTAAGGGTTACTGCTTTTGACATCGACCAGCGGGCTCAGGATTTTCGTATAATAGTGACCGGCAATAATACGTCCCTGCACCATCGCATAGGCGGGGTTTGTGCCCCATCTGCGGTAGTTCATCTTTTCGTAAAGCGCGAGCGCGGCGGTTTGTGTTTCACGCACATCAAGCTGGATGACTTTGTAGCCCATCGATACGGCAAGTTTTTCGGCTTCGTTCACAAGCTTGTAGCCGGCGCCGCGACCGCGCGCCCAGGGCGCGATGAAAGAGGCGAGCAATTGCGCGGTGAAGGCCTGCGCCTCGTTGTGGCGCGTTGGCTCTATCAACTGTACAGCCCCGCACACCATGCCGTCGATGCGCGCCAGCAGCAAATGACGCTCCGGCACCACCAGCACACCGCGCCAGTAACGCTCCAGCACTTCGCGCGCGGGCAGCGAAATCCAGCCGAAACCGCCGCCCGCTTCTATTGCGGCGTCGGTTGAATCGCACAGGTCGTAAAGATCGGCGGGTGAAAGCTCGTCCACGATTTCAATCGTGACATGGGCATGGTCGAGCGCATGAAGGCGCGCAGGTGTGGCTTGCATGGAAACTCCCCAATCGCAGGCGTGCTCAAAATTCCCCAATATTATCTCTGTTGAGGGTGACTATATCATAGAGAGCAGCTGCGATAAACCCGCTATTTCCTGACCATAATCAAGACTTCAGAAAGAGTCGGGGTTGAAGCCGGGGCCGCGGTAATTCGAAGGCGAAAAACCCGCATCGCTGTCGGCAAGGAACGGGCCCATCAGGTCGGGGGCGGCGCTTTGCGTGCGTGCGTCAATTGCCTGCTGCAGCGTCGCCACAACATCGGTGTAGCCGAGCGTCTCGGCATATTTCAGCGCGGCACCATCGCGGGCCGACGGGTCGGCGCCGTTTTGAAGCAGCGCCTGCACAAGGGAATTGTCGCCACGGAAGGCGGCGGTCAAAAGCGCTTCGTTGTTCTGCGCGTCGGCGCGCGCACCGTAGTCCATCAAGCGATAGGCGAT
>JAYUPV010000267.1:0-4497 GCA_043759865.1 Alphaproteobacteria bacterium
ATGGCGACGTGAAACTGCGCCAGCAGAACTCGGTCTACAAGTTGGCACCCGTCAAGCTGTTCTCGCTGGAAGAAGCGATTGCGCGGCTTGAAAACATGCTCGGCAAGATTCCGCAGGAATGGGTTTCGCTGTTCATGTTCCTGCCTTCGGGCCTGAAAGAAAAAATCGTCAAGCGCTCGGCTGTCGCCTCCACCTTCGGCGGTGCGCTCGAAATGTGCAAGCGCGGGCTTATCCAGATCCAGCAGGAAAAGAACTACGCGCCTATCTATATCCGCCGCCCGCAGCCGCAACAGGCCGCGAACGGCAATGTATCGGAGACGGTTACGCCTGCCCAAGCGCCGGTTGAAACCGTCGGAGCTGTTGAAGCCGCTGCACCTGACGCCAAGACCGAAGAATTTATCGAGGAATTCACCGCCGAAGAAGCAGCCGCCGTGAGCCTTATTGAAGAAACTCAAGACGATGTCGTTGAAGAAATACAAGCCGATACACCGGCACCGCAGGAAGGAACCTGACCATGGCAAGAGCGAAGAAAAAGCAGCAAGAAGAAACCGTGCAGGAAACTGTCGTGCAGGATGAAGTTGTGCAGGACGAAATCCTTGTCGTGAACGAGGAAACTTCGGAAGTTCCCGAAACCGTGGTTGCCGAAACCATCGTCGACGAAACACTCCCTGAAGTCGATATGTCGCAGGAAGACATCCGCCTTGTCGAGGCGATGCTGTTTGCCACTTCGGCGGCTCTGTCGGTCTCGCAAATCGCCGAGCGTTTCTCCGAAGGCCGCGCTGGCGTTATTCCCGCAGTGCTCGAACATCTGAAAGAACAATACGCCAATCGCGGCGTGAACTTGGTGCAGCGTAACGAACGTTGGGCGCTGCGTACCGCGACCGACCTTGGCGACCAGCTGCGCCTTGAAAAGGAACAGCCCAAGAAATTTACCCGCTCGGCGATGGAAACCATGGCGATCATCGCCTATCACCAGCCCGTCACCCGCGCGGAAATCGAAAACATCCGTGGTGTTGCGACTGCGCCCGGTGCTGTCGATGCGCTGATGGAAGCCGGCTGGATCAAGCCCGGCAAGCGCCGCGAAGTTCCCGGCCGCCCTGTCACATGGCTTTCGACACAAGCTTTCCTCGATCATTTCGGCCTCGAGAAACTCGAAGACCTGCCGGGGATGGACGAGCTGAAGGCCGCAGGCCTGCTCGACAAGCGTCCCGCCATCGAAGCGATGCCGGGTCCCGACCTGTTTGACGAAGACGGCAAGAACGAAGTCGACCCGCAGGAAGTCACCGACGAAGACCTCGTCGGTCAGGTCACCGAAGACGGTGAGTCCGCCGCTACCATGACCGCCGATGAAGGCCGTGGTGACGAAGACGATAGCGACGACGAAGAAAGTGAGGACGAGGAATCCGAAGAAGAGTCCGGCGAGGACGAAGATGATGAAGACTCGGATGATGAAGATTCAGACGACGAAGAGTCTGACGACGAAGACTTAGACGATGAAGAAGAGTCCGACGAGGACGACGAGGAAGAAAAATAATGGGACTGAGCATCTGGCATATTATTGTCGTTCTTGTGGTTGTCGTGCTGTTGTTCGGCGTCGGCAAGGGCAAGATACCGGCCATCATGGGCGATCTTGGTAAAGGCTTGCGTAGCTTCAAGGACGGGCTGACGGGTTCCGAAGACAAGAGCAAACAGGAAGTCCTGCCGCCGACGGATAAAAAGGACTCCTAGGTTGTTTGATATCGCCTGGTCAGAGATGCTCGTGGTCGCGGCCGTGGCTGTTGTGGTGATCGGCCCCAAGGATATGCCGAAGGTGCTGTACACCGCAGGTAAATTCCTGAGAAAAATCCGGGTATTCACGGGCGACATCCAGAAGTCGCTGGATAAAATTATCCGTGACGAAGAACTCGATGAAATCACCCGCGAGGCCAACAAGATCGGCGGGGAAAACCTCAAATTTGAAATAGAAAAACAGGCGGCCGAAGAAGAACGCCGCAACATCGCCAAATTCCCGAACAAAAAAGATGGCTCAACAGACTGAAAAAAACGACGACAAGTCCATGCCGTTGCTTGACCATTTGGTCGAGTTGCGCCGCCGCCTTGTCATCAGTCTTGTTTTCTTCCTGTGCGCCAGTATCGCCTGCTATTTCTTTGCTGCCGATATTTACAGCTTCCTTGTCCAGCCGCTTGCCGATGTGCTGCCGGGCGAAAACCGCAGGCTGATTTATACCGGCCTTGGCGAGGCGTTCATTACCTACATGAAGCTCGCTTGTTTCGCCGGCGGCTTCCTTGCCTTTCCGGTGATCGCGGCGCAGCTGTGGTTTTTTGTGGCGCCGGGGCTGTACAAGAACGAGCGCACGGTATTTTTCCCGTTCCTTCTCGCAACGCCGATTTTGTTCGTGGCTGGTGCTGCTTTCGTCTATTACCTTGTCATCCCGATGGCGTGGAAATTCTTTGCGGGCTTCGAGAGCTTGCACCCCGCGAACGGGCTGCCGATATTGCTTGAAGCGCGGGTGAGCGAGTATCTCAGCCTCATCATGTCGCTGATTTTTGCCTTCGGTTTTTGCTTCCAGATGCCTGTACTGCTGACGCTTCTGGGGCGCGTGGGGATTATCAACGCGAAATGGCTGGTGGAAAAGCGCCGCTATATGATTGTCGCCATCTTCGCAGTCGCCGCCGTCATGACCCCGCCGGATATTTTGAGCCAGTTCCTGCTGGCCGTGCCGCTTTTGGGGCTTTACGAGGTTTCGGTCTTGCTCGTCAAAATGGGCGAGAAAAAGCCCGAGGCTGAAAAGGCTTAAGGCTTCGGCGCTTTCTTCTGCAACGCTTTCACGATGAAATCCGCGCTGTCCTGCCATGCATCGACGTCGAGGATGTGGCCCTGCATCGGGTAGAGCTTCGAGGTCACGGCGATCTTGTTGCGCTGCAAGCGCTCGATGGAGCGTTCATGACGCAGGCCGAACTTGTCGGAGACGGCGTTGAAGATGCGCTTGAAAATGTTTTTTTCGCGGGGCGGTTCGCCGGTATTGAACAGCTCGTCCCATTCGCCCATCTGCAAAAAGACTTCGGCGGATTTGTTTTTCATGCGGGTGAGGGGCGGCACCGCGCCGCCGCGCGCCACGATGGCTGCGACCGCCTTGTTTGTGCCGAGCCCTGCCTGCAGTCCGACGATGGAGCCCATCGACACGCCCGCATAGGCAAGGTTTTCCTCGGTAAGACCCAGCTTTCCGAGCTGCTTATGTGCAAAATTACGGACTTGGTCTACAACTGCGACGCGGTTGAAGAGGTGGGAAAGCAGGGTTTTGACCTGCGGCATAATCGGCCCGCCGAAGGGGAACCAGGCATAGCCTTTTTGTCCTGCCGGAATCTGGGGGTCCTGAAACTCTCTCGGTCCTTGTAGCGAGATGACAGCAGCGCCCGGCATTTTATTCTGGATCATGGCGGCGACATAATCGAAATTTTGTGCGTTGTCGCCGATGCCATGCATATAGATAACGAGGCCTTGCGCTTTTTCGGTTTTGGCGGGGAACAGGGCGTATTCAAAGCCGTCTTCGCTGTGCCAGTTTTTGGGTGAGCTGCCGCCGTCGTTCATCTCGTGCCTCGTATGTGGGGTTCGGGGCAGATTAGGGAGGTTTTATCGTTATGTCAACGCGGGAAATATTTAAGGTTTTGGCTTATTTTTGCGTCGCAAGGCATTGTTTAAGAACAATCCTGCTTCGTGAACCGTCTCGGGATTGTGCTCGTGTTTCAGCTCGGGGTAAAACCGCTCGTTGTAATTGATGTGCTTCTTGCGCAGCCGGCGCAGCGTGTCCTTGTGCTGCAGGCAGAGGGGCTTCGTCATGGCCTTGAAAACGCGCTTCATGCCCTTGGGTTTCGGCTTGCAAAACACTTCGTCTTTGCCGCCCATTATCAACAGGATATCCGGCTTGCTTTTGATTTTGGTGAAAGGCAAAAGCGCGCCCGAATGCGACACTACACCAGCGACCGGCTTCGCGCGGTTGAAGGCGGTTTGCAGCGCGGTGATGCCGCCCATCGAGCTGCCGAGGATGCCGAGATTGTCATCCGTCAGCCCGCGCTTCGTCAGTTGTTTGTCGAGAAAAGAATTGAGTTTATCAACAATTGGCAAATGATTGAAAATCATTGATAACGTCTGCTTCACCTGTTCCGTCTTAGGCCCTTGGTAAGCCATCCATGTATAGCCTTGCGGCTGTGTGCCTTTGACTTTGACGGGGCCTTGCAGGTTGATGATATCGGCATCGGGGATCTGGTCGTGCAGCTGTTCCACTGCCGCCTGCCAGTTGGCGGGGTTGCTGCCGTGGCCGTGCATGACAATAATAAGGCTCTTCGCGCTGCCAGATTTTGCGGGCAGGAGAGAAAAGTCAAAGCCGTCTTCTTTGCGCCAGTCGGGCTGCATCATCGGGGCAACTTTTGTTGTGGATGAGGGGAAGCGTACAGCCGGATATGCGAAGCGTCAACAGGACTGGACGGATTCAAGAAAAC
>JAYUPV010000268.1:0-4713 GCA_043759865.1 Alphaproteobacteria bacterium
GTCGAGCGGGTCAAAATGTTCGCGGTCCGAGGTCTGGTATTGCAGCGCCGTCGGGTCGATGGGGCCGATTTTGCCGAGACCGTCAAGCGGGCCTGCGGAGAACACGGAGCCGAAGCCGAAGCCGCCGCCCGCACCGCCGCCACGACCGCTGTCGCCGGCGGCAGGTTCGATCTGGTTCAGTTGCGCAGCGGTCGCCAGCGTTTCGCTGAAATCGGAAACCGGCAGCTTGGTGCCATCGCTCATCGTGAAGTCGGGCAGGCCGTTTGCGTCTTTCACCGTGCCGTAGTTGGGGATGATGATCTCGCCGCCGTTTTTAAAGCTGATGACCAGCTGGCCATCGCTGTTTTTCACGGAGGTCGGTTCGGTCATGGTGATGGAGAATTTGTATTCGTCGCCGGGCTGCAGCTTGACAACGACATCTTCGCCGGCATTGGGCTTCTTGATGAGATGCACGTCGCCGCTGACACCTTTTGCGGTGGGGTCGGGCGCGGTGTATGCAAGCGCGGTTTCGCCAATGGGCCCTGAGGGGCTGAGAGCCTGTGCGAGTTGCGCGAGATCGACTTCCTGGCCGTTCGGCAGGGTCAGCGAGGTGTTGGCCATCGCCGAAGCTTCGCCGAAATTCTTGATAACGAGCGAGGCGCCATCGGAGAAGGAGATGGTGAGCTCGCCTTTCGAGTTCATCGTCATCCCTTGCACATCGGTGCTTGAGTCCAACACAAGATGTTGACCGGCTGTCATTGTCATGACGACTTTCTGGCCCGGTTCGATGGTCACTTTATCTTGTGCGCTTGCCGCTGTGGAATTGCTCGTCATATGGCCGTAACCCCTTGCTTGATGTTTCTTCCTAGTCCAACTTTTTGGAGCACCCCGCTTGTCCCGAGGTACCGCCCTTGATAAGTCACAAAGTTTCTAACATATTATGTTTAGTCTTTATACAGATATCGGATATAAGTGTCAAATATTATGTTAAAGATTGGGGACCCACCCTGAAGCGTCCTTTGAATATTCCAAGCGCCCTTGAAAAGCCAGCAAAAAGAAGAAGCGAGACTCATAATATACCATAACCTGTTAAATATTCCATAATTTATGAATCGCAAGCGATTCCAATGACATATTTGCTTTACACAGATTCGCTTTCGGTTCATCATAAAGACGGACTAGGGGTTTCAAGGGGTAAAAGATTAATGGCTAAAATCTGGCCTGCACTATTAATAATATTCTCCATCATGGCGTTCGGCGGTTCTGCTCAAGCAGAGACGACGACGGCGAATCCGCCCGTTGCGGCAGCGGCTCTGGCCGTTACAGCAGCGCCCACAGCGAATGATGACGGCTTCATCCGCCTCACCCCCGATACCACCCGTATCGTCAAACTGGAACAGGATGCCGTCAGCGTCATCGTGACCAACCCGACCAATGCCCGTGTGCTGCTCGATACACCGCGCACGCTGATCGTCATGCCCCGCAACCCCGGCACCACGCCGATCACGGTATTGAACGCCAAGGGTGAAACGATCCTGCAAAAAACCATCATCGTCTCGACCACCGCCCAGTCGAAATATGTGCGCATCCGCCGCATGTGCGGTCAGGCCGGCACCGCCAGCGACTGTGTGCCAACGTCCTATTTCTACTGCCCCGACGGCTGCTATGAAGTTTCGCCCGTTGATCCGGGCACCGACGGTTCGCCCGTGCCGCCCCCGCAAGGTTCCGGCCCCTCGCCCGGCGGCAGCAGCAGCGATAACGCTTCATCACCAGAACCGCAGTGACGCCCATGAAAAGACATCTGCCCGCCGTCCTCCTGCTTTCCGCCCTTCTCGCCCTGCCGGGCTGCATAAAACAGCCCTCGCTGAACAAAACGCCTGACAGCATGATGGGCATGAAGAATGAAACCGACCAGCGCCTGCGCAACGCCGCAGCCGACGCCGCCGCTTCCGAGAACATGGCAGAGGCCCTGCGGCTTTACCGCGAACTTTACAAGCAGGACGAAACCGACCCGAAAGTGGCTCTGCGCTACGCCCAACTGCTACGCAAGGCCGGCAAGACCGACGCAGCGCTTAACGTGCTGGCGCCGTTCACACTCGACAAAGGCGGCAGGCCGAAAACCGGCGCCGACCCCGAAATGCTTTCCGAACTTGCCGCTTCCTATATCGCCGACGGCTCCTTCAACAAAGGCGAGGCCGTGCTGAACGCAGTGCTGGAAAACGACAAGGCAAAGCCGCTGCACACCGAGGCCTACAACCTCATGGGTGTCGTGCTGGACGCCAAGGGGCAGCACCGCGAAGCCGAGCAGATGTTCAACCAGGCGCTTGACGGCTGGAAGGGAAACCCCGCTTCCGTGATGAACAACCTCGCGCTCTCGCTTGCCAACCAGGGCATGTTCGACCAGTCGCTGTCCACGCTGCGCAAGGCGCTGGTGATTTCACCCGACAAGCAGGAAGTGGCGCGGAACATCCAAATCGTGCAGGACCTGCGTGACAACATCGTGCCCGGCGCACCGCTGAAAGTCGCCCCCGGCACCAAAGTCATCACGCCCAAGGTGAAAAAGCAGTCGTCCTGCCCGCCCTGCCCCGCACCAGGCTAGGCTTCCTTAAACTTCAATCCACATAAAACATTTCGCCCGCACCACGGTCGCGAAACCATTTGGTGATGATAATCTTGTGCCCTTTTTCGACGGGCAGGCCGCTGTGAAGCGTATTTACATTAGGGCTGCCGTCGGGGTTGAGGTTGTTCCACACCACGGCCATGCCACGACGCGGCGTGAAGATTTTATCAACCGCAAAGAACTTCGTGCCGCCGCCTTGCATGCCTTCATTGAGGTAGACCATGAACGTCCATGTGCGCTGCCCGCGCATGCCCGCATAGGTCGCGTATTCGGCCGAGCCGGGCGCAAAAAAATCGGTGTGCTTCTTGAATTCCTGCCCCGTTTCATAGCGTTGCGCCTGTATGCCTTCGGAATAGGCAAGGTTGACGCCGAGTGTCCTCGCGATTTTTTCGTCGAGCTTCATCACATCGGGATTGTTCAAAAGGCCAAGATCGCTGGTCGAGCTGGTGCGGTAACCTTTGTCGCGGTCGCCGGTGGTGACGGTCGAGGGGCGCAGGTGCTTGCCTGAAATTTTCACAATGAGTTTGCATTCATCGTCGCTCATGAAATTATCGAGCGTGTAGAGTTGCAGTTTGTCCGTTACCAGCCGCTGTACGTTGAGGCCGCTATCGGGTCTTGTGATGCGCACGCGTGAAATGGCGGGGTAATCGGCGGCGGCTTCCGCCCCCTGCTCCCGCAGCAGCGCGGAAGACGCAGGAAACAGCGCGCCCATATGCTCGCGTATCGAGCCTTGCGAAAAACCGTTGCGGAGGAGGATGCCGAGCAGCTGCTCGGCCGAACAGTTGCGCGCGATGTTTTCACGCAGCCACTTCGGCCATGTCCCGTCAAGCGGCTTGCCGCCAGAGATCACGGCATGACCCCGTGACGGGGCTCCAGCAGTTCGCGGCTCATGTATTTTATGTCCGCCTGCTTGCAGGAACCGGCATAGGTGGCGATATCGTTCGAGATGTCCTCGTCATAGATCGAACGCCACAGTTCGACATCGTGAAAGCGGATACCGGGGCCGAAATCGGCAGGGTCGACATTGGTGGCGCCGAGGCCGGAAATGCGCTGGTCGTTGGTGGTCTTTGTGTCGCCGTCGGCGTCGAACAAAAGGTAGGAAAGTTTCAGTGCGCCTTTTTTGGCCTGCGGCCAGTCGCGCGTGGTCTTGACGACGCGGGCCTTGTTGCCCGCTTTCGGCGGCGGCAGCGGGCTTTGCTGTTTGCCTTCGGGGAAAACGGCGATGCCGTTGATATACATCTGCACCAGCGACCCTTTGTCATCGTAATCGGCCGAGATGTTCCAGCGGAAAATGTAATATTCGCACAGGTTGATGTCGTAGAGGTATTTCTCGACGTATTTTTCGCTCGGGTGGTTCCGGAGCGTGGCGTGGCCCTGCAGCACGAAAGCACGCTGCACTTTTTCTTTTGGCGTGCCAAGCGGCAGGTTGTCCTCGATGAAGGCCTGCATCGCGGGGACTGTCTTGATATCGTCAAAGCTGAAGCGGCTGTCAGCGGCAAGCGCAGGCGTTTGCGTCAGCAGCAGGACGGCGAGGATGAAGGCAAAGCGCATGGTGAAAGCTCCCCCGCTCCCGGCTAGTTCCCGAAGCCCCTGAGCGCGGCGGGGCTCAGGATGACCACGAACAGGCAGGGCAGGAAAAATAAAATCATCGGCACCGTCAGCTTCGGCGGCAGCGAAGCCGCCTTTTGCTCGGCGTTCGACATGCGTATCGCGCGGGTTTCCTCGGCGAGGGTGCGCAGCGCCTTTGAAATCGACGTGCCGTATTGTTCCGCCTGCAGCATGGCGGTCGCGAAGGAACGCCCGGGGCCCGAGCCCACGCGCGAGGCGAAGCCGAGGAAGGCCGCCTTGCGGTCGTTCAACAGGCCAAGCTCAGCGCACAAAATGCCCAGTTCTTCGGCAAGAGCGAGAGAATGCCCCGCGATGGTGTCGGCGATGCGGTTGATTGCGGCCTCGATGCCGATGCCGCCCTGCACGCAGATCAGCATCATGTCGAGGCTGTCGGGGAAAGCGTAGCCGATTTCCTGCTGGCGCTTGTCGGCGTTGTTCTTGAGCAAAATATAAGGCAGGAAAAAGCCCGAAAGCGCCGAGCCTAGCGGGATGGCCAAGCGCATAAA
>JAYUPV010000269.1:0-5270 GCA_043759865.1 Alphaproteobacteria bacterium
GGAACGAGAACCAGCGCACAAAGCACAACGCCGATCGCTATTCTTTCCTTGATGTACGAGACTGTTTTTTTCATGCCCATAGAATGACCCTTGCCTGTCCCTTACCGCTGCCGCGCCGTCTGAGGTACGTTGACCGGTACCTGATCGGCTGAAATAGCCACCTGCACCGCGAGTGTCAGCGCCATCCTCTCGAGCAATTCGTAATAATCCCTGAGTTGCATGAGATAGAAACTCTCGATGGTCAGTTTTTCCATCTCGATATCCGATTCGTTGGTCGTCATGTCGTTCGCATACCGACCGGTGGTGAAGCGGTCGACCGCGATCGCGTGCATGACTTCCCGGTAGCTGGGGTTGTCGGAAATGTCGCAGGGCGCGCCTTGCGTCGGTCCCGCCGTCTGGATGGTGGCTTCGCCTGCCGCGCAGTTGGAGGGCGTGCCGCCTTCGTTGCGAAGCTCCGTTACCATCTGGCCGAGACGCGTGCCGGGCGTGCGCCACGAAACGCCGAGCTGCGGCACAGAACGGATAGCCGCCACGCGCGCGACATGCGAGCGGCGGTCGATGAATTCCTCGACACCCTGCGCGCTGACCATGGCTTCAGGCGGAATCGGATCGGCGGTCGGGTCGCCGGTCATGTTCGTCACCATTTCCTTGGCGGCCGTTTCATAGGCCTCGCCGCGGTTGGTGATGCCCGGAGGCGGCGTGCCGGGCAACGCCGTCGTGTCGTGCATCGGAATGGTGAGAGAGCCGTAGAGCGTCGCGCTGGGCTTGGTGTCGGCGTTCGCAAGACCCGGAACCGGCGTACCGCGGCATTGCGAATCGCCGCCGTTGTCGGTGGGGTTGCAGAAAAGGGTTTCGTAGGCGGCGGAGCGCACTTCGTTGCGCGCGCCACGACCCTTGGCCGCAGGCGTATTGCGCACGTTAAGGCCATCGGCAATGGTGGTGTCTTTCTGAACGGATTTCCTGACCTCACGGCTCAGGTTATAGGCGCGCTGGCCGCCGCCGGCGGCAGCCGCACCCGGGCAGGCGCCGTTTTCAGACAGGCGGAACGTGCGCGCGTCCTTCACTTGCTGTTCCTGGTGGCCGACGTTGACCATGTTGCTGTCGGATGTGTCCTGACCGCCCTGGAAGGCGCGAACCTGGTCGGAGTTGGAAGTGTTCTGCTGGTCGGTCATATCCATCAGCGCGGGCTTGAGGTTGTAGAACCACATCGTTTCAAACCAGTCGATATAGCCAAGCTCGATGTCGTTCAGGCGATCCATGAGGGCATACAGCATGGCGTCGACGATACCATCTGCGAAACCTTCAAGGCCGGTACCCGAGGTGAAAGTCGAGCCGTCGCGCTTTGTCGCCGTGTAGTCGGGCGAGTTGCTCGCATAATCGACGAGAGTGTCGTGGAAGGCGTCCCAAATTGTCTGGACTACGTCTTCCGAAGTCGTGTTGGGGTCGCAGGGTACAGGGTTACAGATAGGCGGGCCGAAAGCAAGGAAGCAGGTGCCGCCGTAAGTCGGTGGAACCACCATCGGCAGCGGCGGCTGTAAAAGCGACTGCGCGCGGCAGGTGTTCATGTACGAGTCCATCGTGAAATGTCCGCTGAGGAAAGCAACGACGGCAAAGACGAAAAGCGACACTTTGCCGAACCGCAGGGCGGTCCATTTCTTGAGCAGCGGCTCTTTCAGGTTTTTGATCATCGTTTGGGCCTGTCGCTTGTGTCATCGACCAGAGATTTCGAGTTGCGGACGCTGTGGGATATTTCCGCAGCCAGCAGCACCGAATAACGGTCGAGCAAGTCGATCTGGTCGCTCAGCTGCATGGCCTGAAAAGCCTGCTGGACGACGAGCTCGCGCCCGTTGTTGTCGGGGTTGTCGACCATGTCGATCGAATACTGGCCGGTGCGGAAGCGTTCGTCCATCATCACCTGCATGATCTCGTTCTTGGACGGGTTCTTGTCCGGAGCGATATAGACGTTGGCGACGCCCGAGCCTCCCGAAGTAATCTGGCGCATCTGTTCGAGGAACTCGCCGGTCTGCGAGCCCGGCGTGCGGCGCGCGACCACGAAGCGCAGGGCGTCCTGCACGGCGTTACGCTTGGTCTTGTACGATTCGCCCATCAGCACCTGTTGCTCGCCCTTGTGACCGCCCTCCTTGACCGCCCCTTGCGGGATCGGGTCGCGGACGCGAGGCTCTGCGATATTCTCGATCAGGTCCTCGATGACGGTGTTGGTCAGAGCATCCTTAACGTTGATGGTGTCCTTCTCGAAAATTTCGCCCGCGACGTTGAGGTCGCGGTTCACGTTGGCACCGGCGGCGGCGCAGCCGGAGCGTCCGCCGTTTTCGGTGGGGTCGCAATATTCCGCCGCGTAGCGGTCCCAGCGGGCCTTATGGTTGGTGGCGTTGCCCTGCGCGCCCGGCGTACCGGTGGCGTTGCCGCTGCGGGCGGCCGCTTTGGCGCCGGCGGCGGACGAATACTGGCGAATGAAGGTGGCGGCACGGTTGAGACCGCCTGCGCCTGCGGAAGCGACCTGACATATAAGCTCGCCCGGGCGGCCTTCGCGGTGCGACTGCAGCTCGTTCTTGATCATGTCGCGGTTGGTGCGGTTGGTGTTGATAACGTCGGCGAATTTACCGACCTGCACTTCCTGGTGCTTTTCCATCGTCGCCAGCTGGTCGGTCATGTCCATCATCGCGGGGCGAAGATTGTAGTACCAGAAGGTGTCCCACCAGGCGATCTGGTTGCGCGTGACCTCGGTAATTTTTTCAAGCACCGCGAGCAGGAAACCCGTTTCCATCGCGAGCACGTAATAGGCGGTGAGATAGCCGGTGACAAGCGCGATATCAGCCACGGCCTGCGCGCCGAGCGCGCCGAGCGCGATGGTCGAGGCGCCGAAGTAAATACACTGGTTGGCGGCATAGCCGCAGGCGGAGTTACCGCAGATCTGCGCGCCCGAACACGTCGAGGTCGCGACGTTCATGGAAAGGAACCCAAGCCCCAGTGCCGCAAGGCAGCCGAAGATAATGAAGTACCTTTTAATTATTCCCAATTTTTGCATGATGGCCCCAAATTCTCCCACGCGCAAAAAAGTACAGACGTCACAAGATTACCAAACGCCGACACGCGAAACTGCTGTTTCGACTATATCCTCCTATCATATCACATTTAGTTAAAATGCGACAGATTTCACAAAATTATAGGTAAAATCAACGCTTTGTGGAATCTCTAACGCGTCAGGTCGTAAGACTTGACGACCAAGACTCTGGGACCGCTTGCACTTTGGTGCAGCTGGCCATAGGGCTGGGGACGCACAGCAGCAAACTTGTCAAGCAAGCCACCGACCGCTTCGTCATAGGTTCCGCCGGTGCTGATGTCATCGGACAGCCTGTAGTCATAATCGATAGACCAGTACAGTTCGACACCGGCCTTGTCCGACCAGCTTTTCAGCACATCGCGCAAAGTCTGGCCCTTGAGACCGGCCCAGGAAGAACCGGCCGCAACGGGGGTGGCAACGGGAGCAGGCGCGGCATCGGAAACCGGGGCAGCGGCAGGAGCAGCGGCGGAAGCGGTTTTTTCAGGTGCGGGCGACGAGGCCGTTTCGCTGGGAACATCTGTGTTGTCGCGCTTCCAGCCGAGGCGCTCGAGCAGCGACGAGGGTTTTTCGCGGTGGATTGTCACGGGTACCGCTGCGGGGGCTGCCGACATTTCGGTTTGCGCGGGCGCTGCTGGCGGAGCGGAAGTGATGGCAACAGGTGCGCTATCGTCGGGCGCGGGCGACATCATGCCGTCTTGCGGAGCGGCGGCGGGAGCTTCGGGAGCGGGAGTGGGCGCAACTTGCGCACCGTCATTCGAGAAGCTGCCGATAACCACGGCATTGCCCTGCAGGTGGTAGCCAAGCCCTTGCGGCGCCAGCGTATCGGCTAGCACCTGCTGCCAGGGCTTGCCGCCTTCCCACGAAACGGAAACGCCGGGATTGGTGCCGGCGGAGAAGGAATACTGGTAGCCGGGCGGCACAATCTGCTGCAGCGCGATCACGAGAGGAAGACCCGAACCAAAACCGGTCAGCACATCGCCTTCAGCCGAAGGAGTTGCACCGACAGGCGCGGCCGCAGAAGCGGCAGCCATCACAGGCGCGCTTTCAACCGGCGCGGTTGCGGCGGGGGCGAGAGCGGGATCGTTGCTCCACGAGGTGACGGGGGCAAGTTCCGCATCGGGCGAGGGTGCTGATGCCGCAGGAGCTTCAACCGCTGTATGGGGCGCTTCAAGCGGGCCTTTCCATTCGAAACCGGCCTTGGCCGTAGCGGCGAAAGAGATCATCGCAACGCCCGAAAGAAGAATGGCTTTTTTCAGCAAATTCAGATGTGTCATGGGAAGGTATCCTGCTCGTGCGCCTTGTTAAAATACAATCGAATGTTCTTTTATAGGCCGAGGACAGCCTATAAATCAATAGGGCGCGCCTGTAAAATCAATAAAGTGCAGGGGATTTTTGGACGGGATAAAACGCAAACTACGGCGCGGGACGCACTAGCCGGAACCGGTGTCCTGCAGCTTGCGCCGCCTTGTCCATATCCAGCCGGGGCGCTTTGGCCCGATGATCCATACGCGTATGGCGCGCAGCGCCGCAGGGAAGGTCAGGCTTTTGCGCTCGAACAGCCAGAAAATGCTCATTACCAAGATGGCAAGCAAGAGCGTCCAGAGGCGGGCATGGATAATAACAAGGACCACGAAAAACCCGGCGCGGGCGTCGAAAATGAAAAAGCGCACCGTTTTCATGGTGTTACGCCAGTGCCAGCCTTGCTGCGGTTGATCTGACATGCTTTACCCGTGCAACTCGCTTGCTTTCATCGGTTGTTCTTCTTCTTTTTGTACAGCTTCCTCGGGCGCAGAACCATCTTTTTTCTTGAGTGCTTCGGCTGCGGCCTTGGAGCCCTGCATATAAACGAGGTAATGGCGCTTTTCGATAAGACCCGCTTCGAAGGCGCGCCTTGCCTGGCTTTCCATAGTGACGCCATGGGTCGCCACCATTTCCATCAACGTCGCGGGCCATTTCTCGTAGGACATGTTCAGCAGAATCTCACGCAGCTCTTCGGTGAACACCATGTATTCGCGCAGCGCCACGCGGCCGCCGCCGATTTTGGGCGCAAGCGTCTGCGTCACGATCATCCGCACCGTTTCCATGAGGGAGAATGCGCGCTCGTTACGTTCTCCGGGCTCGAATGTGGAGACCATACGTCGGATGGTGGACGCGACACCCGTGGTGTGGACGGTCGAGAAAACCAAGT
>JAYUPV010000270.1:0-7092 GCA_043759865.1 Alphaproteobacteria bacterium
CTCGACATAGATGTCGGCAGCGTGTTCGAAGGGCTCGGCGATATCAGTATCGATCTTAAGTAAACGTTTTCGGAGCCAAGGCATACGGGGCGGGGTTCGTGCCGTACGCGGGCGCGCCCATACCGGTTTGCTTGGCGGGGCTGGCTGTGCCGTTGAAGTCCGCGCTGCTTGCGAGGCTGCCGAGGTTCGGCTTTGCGCCCGTATATGTTGCGCTGATTTCCGCACCACGGTCGAGCAGGAATGAAGTGATGGTCACAGAACCTGCTTTTGCCCCCGCTTTTATCGCGGTCAGGCCATTGCTGTCCTCTGTATTCGGGTTCGCGCCTGCGGCAGAGAGTGCCTGCACGAGGAAGAAGGCGTCATGACGCGCGGCCTTGACGATCAGCGGCTCGGTGCCGCCGTCTGACATCTTGACGGACTGGTCGGGGCTCGCACCGCCCTTGATCGCGTCCCAGATAAGCGGTATCGCCGTGTCGCCGCCGTTGAGATATGTGTCCACATATTTCGCCACGCGCTTGTCGAGCTGTTCGGGGCTCGGCGGCATGACGCTGTCTTTCCATTGCAGGAAAGGGCGTTCGAAATTCAGTATCGAGAATTTTCTGAATTCACTCACCATGTTTTTTACTCCTTTACGCGGGTTTTGCGTCATATCTTTGAAAACGTCCGCTCGGCTCGTCGGCGGGCGTGGGCTTGGTATCGTTTGCTGCGGGCTTATCTGCTGCGGCATTGAAGGACAACGCGGCCTTGATGAGTTTTGCGACACCGCCGGCGTGCGATGCTTCAGCGACGAACATCGCGTCGCGGTTGGCTTTTTCGACCACAGTTGGCTCAATTCCCGCATCGAGCAGGTATTTAGTCGCGACGGTCGAGCCGTTGCGAGCCGTTGCGAACAGCGCGGTTTCGCCGTTTGAATCCGTGGCATTCACCTTCGCGCCGTTTTCGATCAGCAGCTTGAGCAGGGGCATTGAGTCAAAACGCGCGACCTTCACGAGCAGTGGCTCGGTACCGGTTTTTTCCCATTCAGAATTGTGCCGGTCGATTGTCGTGTTGGGACTCGCGCCTTTCTTGATCGCATCCTTCATGATGCCGAGCGCGCCTTCGAGCCCGAAGAGATAAACGTCCGCATAACCCGTCAGGCGCTTGTCGAGCGTCTTCTGGCTGGGCGGGAAGAGCTTGTCTTTCAGCTTGATGATGGCGGGCTCGATAAAGCGTACCGTAAATGCGGCGATGCCGAGGACAGCGTCTGCATTCATATTGTCTGTTGATCTATACGACATTTTTTCCCTCTGAAATTTGATGATTTTTTGTTTTTCTTATTCGAAGGAGTATATATGAACATTTCCATAATATCAAGAAAGCATTTCAGGGATGCTAAAATTATTGACATATAACAAATGGTTAATGATTAATCCGGCTGCGGGAAACTTCACTTGAAAGCACACGGTGTCAAAAGACTCGGGGAGGCTAGCCGAGGGACGGGCGGGCGGTTTTCGCGGCGGGGACGTTCGGTTTCACATCGTAAGAGGGCGTATTCTCGGCGGAATTTTTCTCGATGCGGAAGCCCATGCCGTTGAAGGTCTTTTCAATCTGCTGCGCGGCGTCGGGTCCGAGATATTCCGCAGGCACAAAATTCAGCTGGGGCGAAACGCGGCCTTCATGCGCGAAAACGGCGTCGCGCTTCGCCGCATAGCCCGCATCGGTTTCTTTTGCCTGAAACGCATGTAGGTTGTTGTTGATATTGCCGACGGCCACCTGCACATAGGTGAAGCGCCAGCTGGCGTCCTGCCCGTCGAGCAGGCGACGCACCACGGCCTGACCGCCGGCGGCAAGGGCGTTCGCCTCGCGCGTCTGGGCGTTGGCGTCAGCGTTCGCGGCCCATGCGGCATCATACGCCTTGTTGAAGGCCGCGATATTTGCGGGGTCGCTCGAGGGCGACTTGGTGGTCATGGTGACGGTGCTGTTGCCCTGCTGCTCGGTGTAAACGCGCGGGCCGGTATAGGGGATGCCGTGGTTCTGCGCCTCGCGCTGCGAAGCCATTTCATAGGCGACGGCGGAAGACTCTGTCAGCAGGTTGGCGATGACGGCGTCGCGCATGCTGAGGTTGAACATCGTGTTCTGCCCGTGCGTCATATCCTGCCACGCGTGGAAATATTCGTGGAAAGACGTATGCGTGCCCGCGCCGCGCGCGACGCGCACCTGCTTGTTCTGGTAGCTGCTGGTGGAGCCCTCGCCCTTCGGCACAGGGAACAGCGTCGATTGTATGCCGTTCGCGGGGTCTTTCAGCGCGTTATAAATGCCGGCACCGGTGATCGGCAGGCGGCCCATGGTAGCAATGTCGCGCGCCAGTTCAGGCGTGCGCGCCGCCATGGCGGTGAGGTCCGCGTTCAGCGCGGTCGCTTCGGGCAGGGTCTGGTCCTGCTCCGCGAAGGGGCCGGCAAGGGCGGGGTCGATGGAGGGCACCTGCCAGTTTTCGCGCCCGGGCGTGACACCGGTGTTCGGCTGACCCGCGATGTGGGGCACCGGCACGGGCAGCTGCTCGGGCGGGGTTCTCAGATGAACCTTGATGATGTTCCTGAACATCTTGAGGTCGTCGCGCGAATATTTGCCGATATGCGGGTTGAGGCCGTAGACAGTCAGGTTCACCGTCGCGCCCGGCTTTAGCACACTCGAGATGGCATCGACATCTTCTTTGTCTTTGAGCAGGAAGCGCGTCGGCTGGTTGACGAAAGTGCCCTTGTCGGTATGCACGATGATGCGCGCCATATCATCCGCCGATTTCGCGGGGATGACATCGACCGAAGTAATTTTTGCTTCTTCGATTTTCTGGTCGGAGCCGTAGTAATTCATACCCGTGCCGCCGACCGCTGCCGCAAAAGCCGCGACCAGCGATAGTTTCATGAAAAAGCGTTTCGCTTTTTGCTTGAAGGTGCGTTTGGGTGTGTAGCCGTCCGCCATATAAACCCGTTGTCAGTTCGATTTGATTTCAGGGCTACATAGTAGAATATCGGGCGGTTATGTCAACGGTCTTATGGCTAATATTCGCCTGAAGCAGATGTCATTTTTTTTGTTTATTATCAATGGAATACAAGATTATGCATTGACATAATCATTAAACGAGCGTATAACTGATATCAAGCTGCGTGCAGCACTACGAGGCCGAGCGGTTTCAAGTTTCCCGCCTGCCTGATACCGCACAACCTGCAAAACACTATTTTGAAGCGTGTATTGATTGCAGGAGAAACAGATGTCCCAGTCCAGCAACAATACCCTTAAAACTGCGCAGCGCGGCGTTATCGCGCGCGCAACAGGGTTTGATAAACGAGATTCGAGCTTGACGCTGGTTTACGGATAACGCCATTTCCGCCTTCCCAGTCTGCGAGGGCCGGTGCTGACAACAGCGCCGGCCTTTTTTTTATTTCGGGGAGGTTAGTTTTTATTGGGCGCCGGGGACGCCTTTGCGCTGCTGGCGGAACATCCACTGCCACATCGTCTTGGAATACAGCATGGGGTTGGCACAGTCATGATCCATGCCGGGGATCTCGACAAAGGAAACCAGCCGTCCGCCGGACTGCTGTATCCAGTAAGCGACGTTGCGGCTGAGGCCGGGGGCGAAGGTCTTGTCCAGCTCGCCATGCAGCACGAACAGCGGGGTTTTGGTCATCTTCGGCGCTTCCTTGATCGTCCAGCCGCCGCTGATGGGCACGCCCGCAGCGAACACGCCGCCGTTCCTGAGCGCGGCGCCGAACACGCCAAAGCCGCCCTCGCCGCAGCCGATGACGTAAACGCGGGTGGGCTCAATCTGGTTTTCCTGCTGCACGCTTTCGACAAGCTTCACCACGTCGTCGAGCGCCTGCTTGCGCTTGGCGTTTTTCTCCAGCTTCGGCTCGTCGGGGAATTTTGCGGGGAAGGCCCATTGCTGGCCTGCCGGCAGCACGGGGATCATGAGATAGGACGGGAAATCCTTGCGCATCTGCTTGCGGATCAGGTGCTCCGCTGCCTGCGCCACTCCCTTGTCGTCATGCAGTACAACCACCAGCGGGTAGCGTTTGTCTTTCGGGCTGCCTGCGGCGGGCGCCTTCCAGAAATAGGTGAGCGTCTGGCCCGAACGCGCCTCGGGAACGGGGAAGACTTTGCGGTCGAAATATTCGGTGTAGACCTCCATCGGCTCTTCGGTGCGCGGCTTGTCGCGCTTGTTCACCTTCACGGGCGGCGCTTCGGGCAGCTCGGCGGCGGACATGTCGAGCGCATCGGGTGGAGGGCGCAGTGAATCGAGCGGATCCTTGCCCTCGGGAATGGTCAGCGCGTCGTTAAAGTCCTCGGCGGCGGCGGGGCTTGCGAAAAACAGGCAGGCGCAAAGAAGCGGCAGGGCGAACAGGCGCGTAGCGGTCGAAAACCCGCGCGTAGCGGTTAAAAAAATGTCAAAAGGCTGGCGCATCGTTTCATCCGCTGTGAATGGTTAGACATTCTTGCGCGTTTTCACGTGCAGGGCAAGACCGCCATGATAGGGAAAATGTCAGTTCAGGCGGTTGGGAATTTCGCCGATAGCCTCGTCGACCAGCTTCGGGCCGCGCTTGGGCATTGCTTCATGCAGCAGGATCTCGGCCGATTTCGCGGCGAGGTCGGCGGCCTGGTGGCGCAGCTCCTCGATCGCTGCGGTTTCGGCGCGCTTTATGCGCTCCAGCAGCTGTTCTTCCTTGCGCTTCAGCCCGTCGGAGAGCTTTTGCTCGGCTTCTTTCTGGATGCGCGCGGCGGTTTCTTTCGCGCTGTCGATGATTTTCTGTGAGGTCTGGATGGCGTCGCGGTGCTTGCGCTGGCTTTCGGCGAGCAGTTCCTGCGCTTCGTTTTTCAGGCGCTCGGCTTCGTCGAGCTGCGCCTTGATTTTCGCGGTGCGGGCGTCGAGCATGGCGAGCAGCGGCTTGCGCGCGTATTTCAGCAGCACGATGACAAAGCCGATGGAGGCGAGCAGCACCCAGAAATGGGTATCCTGCAGCAGGCTTTCTTCGTGTTCCATCAGGCGGCTTCCTTCTTCATGATGTCGGTGACGACCTTTTTCGCATCGGCCTTGTTCACCTGCACGCCGGCCACCTTGTTGACGATCTCGACCGAGATCTCGGCGGAAATGTCGGCAAGCGAGGCGAGCGCGTCGTTTTTCGCCTTGGCGATATTCTGCTCGGCGGTGGCGATGCGCTTGCGGGCGTGTTCGGTGAAGGTCGAGGATTCAGCCGACAGCTTGTCGGCAATTTCCTGTTCCGCCGCAGACAGGGCTTCCTGCGCGGATTCCTGCGCCTTGGCCAGTGCCGCTTCATAAGCGGCCTTGGACTTGGCGGTTTCGCCCTGCAGTTCCTCCGCGCGCTGGAGGTTGCCCTCGCGTTGCGCACGGCGGGTTTCCAGCACTTCGCCCACGCGGGGCAGTGCCAGTTTCGACATCAGCACGTAGAGCAAGGTGAAGCTCACGAACAGCCAGAGAAGCTGGCTTGCGTAAGTTTCCGTCTTGAGCTGCGGGAAGCCGACATCATCCTTCTTGCCTTCAGTTGCATGGCCTTCTTCGGTGGCTTCGGAAGCCGGGGCCATCATCTTGCCCTCCGCTTCCGGTTGCGCCACGCGGATTGCCTTTGCGCCTGCTGAATGCTCCTCCGCCCGCGCGGGCGTTGCCACGATGGCCGAAGCCATGAGCGTTGCCCCCAGCACAAGGCCGGCGGCGGTGAGGAGGAAACGATTCAGCAAGCGGTTTTGCATCTGGAAGGCTTTCTTCTGCTTGTATTAGAGGACGAACAGCATCAGGAGAGCGATAACGAGAGCGAACAGGCCGATGGCTTCGACGAGTGCGAAGTAGAAGAGGCCGGTGCCTTTCACGTTGTCAGCCATCGAGGGGTTGCGGCCCATGACGGAGATGATGCTGGCGAACAGGATGCCGAGGCCGATGCCCACGCCGAGGAGGGGGGTGACGGCAATGCCGGCGCCGATGAGTTTTGCTGCTGCTACTTCCATTTTAGTTTTCCTTTTTTGGTTCGAGGTTAGGGGTTGAAGATAATCTTAGTGCAATTCGAGTGAGCTCTTGATGTAAATGCAGGTCAGGATCGCGAACACGTAAGCCTGGATGAACGCAATCATCAGCTCGAGGCCGAGAAGCGCCACGTTGACCAGCACGGGGATAATGCCCGCGACAGGGCCGACATAGGCGATGCCGAGCATCGACACGCTGAAACCCGCAAAGACTTTCAGCATCGTGTGGCCCGCCGTCATGTTGGCGAACAAACGCACCGCGAGCGAAAGCGGGCGCGAGAGATACGAGATAATTTCAATCGGCACGATCAGGAAATACATCACGAAAGGCAGGCCGGGCGGTGTGAAGATGGAGAAGAAGTGCAGCCCATGTTTTGCAAAGCCGATGAGGGTGGAAACGAAGAACACCAGAAGCGCGAGAGCGCCCGTCACAATGATATGGCTCGTGTAGGTAAACGAATACGGCACGAGGCCGAGCAGGTTGCCCATCAGCACCAGCATGAACAGCGAGAACACGAAGGGGAAATATTTGCGCGCTTCGGCGTGCAGGTTTTCGTTCGCGATGCCGAACACGAATTCATACAGCATCTCGGAAAGGTTCTGCCAGCGGCCCGGCACCACGGCGCGGCCGCGCATCGGCAGCGTCATGAGCGCGGTCGCGAGAACCACGCCGATCATCATCCACAGCGCCGACTGCGTGAAAGAAAGGTTGTACCCCGCCGCATGGATGGGGATGAGGTCTTTGATAACGAATTGTTCGAGAGGACTGTGAGCCACGTTGCTATTCTTCCTTCTTCCCTTTATCCGCTTCGCCCATCTTGAACTTCTGTCCGGTTTGTGCCCGGTAGATGTTCAGGAACCCCGCCGCAAAACCCGCAAAGAACAGCAGGATCATGAACAGCGGCTTTGTATTCAGCCATTTGTCGAGCCAGAAGCCGAGCACCCCGCCGACAATCAGCGCCGCCACCAGTTCCGATGCCGCGCGCATGGCCTTGCCTGTCGCGGTGTCGTTGGGGTTCGCCTTCGTCGGCGCAAGAGGGTCGGCCTCCTGCTCCTGCCGCGCGCGGGCGTCCTTTATTTGTTTCTCAA
>JAYUPV010000271.1:0-4053 GCA_043759865.1 Alphaproteobacteria bacterium
GGGTGTCACGCCCCAGAAAGTCGCGGCGAACAGGAACGACACCGCCGCCAGCACAGGCTCGAAAAACGCGATGACCAGCGGCGACAACAGCCGCTCGACCGCGAATATTTTGGCAAGCCGCAGGTTGAGGCCGATAATCCCCGCGCGTGTCGAGATAAACAGCATGATGGCGGCGAGGGACCCCGCCATGTTGAGCGCGATATAGGCCGCCAGCTGCACATAGCCGAAGACGGCGGCGGGCAGCAGCAACAGCGACACCAACTTGGTGATGCCGAGCAGGAAATTGAGGAAGCCGACCGGCACGCCGCTTTCCTCTTCGTCCACACCCTCGGGCAGCGCGAATTTAATGCCGGAAAGGAATAGGAACAACAGGAAGGCAAGCCAGGACGCGAAGCCGAGCCGCAGGACCTCGGCAAGAGAAACCACAAGGGACATGCCGAAAATGTCGAACCTGTCGGCCAGCAGATAGGCAAGGCAGATAAGCATCTGCAGGTAAAACCCGTTGCCGCGCGGTTTGATTTTTAATATCTCGCGCTTTCCCGCCCATTCCTTCATGGCGGTGATAGAACGCGAGAACAGCAGCAGCACAAGCAGCGTCAGGACAAGATAACCGCCGCTCAGGGTCGTGAACCGGAAGCCGGGCAGGAACTGCCGCGCCTCCGCCACCGCCGCCTTCATGGCATCGGGGGTCAACAGCGGCGGTGATTTTTGCAGGATTTCTGTTTTGCGGACGGTGGTCGTCTGCTTGGTCAAATCATCGGTGATCTTATCGGCGCGCGCGGTCAGCAGCGCGGCCTGTTTCAGTTGCGCGTCGAGCTTGCTGACCTGCGCGGTCAGTTCTTCGCGTTGCTGTTTTACCTTTTTGTCTTCTTTTATGTGGTCGTCGGCTGCGGGCGCGGGGCCGAGGGTGAGCAGCAGCGCGTTTTGCGCCGCCATATTGTCGGTTGCGATTTTTGAATCCACCGCCACCTGTGTGCGGATGCTCTTGACCCGTTCTTTCAGGTCGGGGATGGAGGCAGGGTCAACGGGCCCTGCGGTCAGTCCCGCTTCCGCGTCATCGATGGTCTTGCGCCACTCGACGAGTTTTTTGTCGAAGTCCGGCGCTTCGGGCGTTTGCGCCGCCGCCATGCCGCAGGCAAGGAACAGCAGCAGCGCGACCAGCAGCGCCTTGAGTGCCTGTTTTATATCTGTCTTGGCTGTTTGCATGAAATTCCTCTGCCGTCACATTATAATATAATGCCGGTGAATTGCAGCCTGAAAGTTCTAGTTCGAGCCGATGATGACTTTTTCTTCCGGCTTCACAAAGCCGAGGACGACGCGCGTGCGCTCGTCCAGCATGTCAAGATCGAGGCTGTCGGGGCGCAGCAGCCGGACGCGGTTTTCAAGCGCGAGGCGACCGGCCATTTTCTGCTCGACTTTCGCCTGGGATGCTTCAAGCTTCTTCTCCAGCCCTTTCCATGCGAAATATCCGCGATCTCCGTGGACAAGGTGATACGCGAAATAAGTAAAGAGCAGGAAGCTCACGAAAGTAATGAGAAACTGCGATACGGACTTCTTTTTAGGCTCGGAAACCTTCATATATCCATGGAATCACAGAAAGAGTCATAACGTCAAGAAAAAACTCAATGATTCAACGGGATATAGCCCCTTTTGGGGCATATTCCAGAAATATTAGATTGACACCGGAGCCTCAGCCGCTACATTCATCCCGAAACAGGAGGAGTTAAAGGCCATGACGAACCAGCATCATATCGCCCTGCAGAATTTCAAGATCGGCAACGACCTGCCCTTCGTGCTCATCGCCGGCCCCTGCGCCCTCGAGAGCCGCGACCATGCCTTCGACATGTCCGGCAAGCTGCGCGAGCTGACGCAAAAGATCGGCCTGCCCCTCATTTATAAAACCTCCTTCGACAAAGCCAACCGCACCTCGCTGAAGGGCGGTCGCGGCATGGGCATCGAAAAAGGCCTGCCGATTTTGGCCGATATCCGCAAAGAGTTCAAAGTACCCGTCGTGACCGACGTGCATGCGCCCGAGCAGTGCGCTGAAGTCGGCGACGTCGTCGACGTTTTGCAAATCCCCGCTTTCCTCTGCCGCCAGACCGACCTTTTGATTGCCGCTGCGAAAACCGGCAAGATCATCAACGTGAAAAAAGGCCAGTTCCTCGCGCCTTGGGACATGAAGAACGTCGCTGCCAAAATCACCGAAAGCGGCAACCCCAATGTCATGCTGTGCGAACGCGGCGTGACCTTCGGCTATAACACCCTCGTCAATGACATGCGCGCCCTGCCCATCATGGCGGAAACCGGCCATCCGGTCGTGTTCGACGCCACCCACTCGGTTCAGCAGCCGGGCGGCGCAGGCGCGTCAACCTCCGGCGACCGCCGCATGGTGCCGCACCTCGCACGTGGCGCGATTGCCGTCGGCTGCGCTGCGGTGTTCATCGAAACCCACGAAAACCCCGACAGCGCCCCTTCCGACGGCCCCAACATGGTCAAGTTCGGCGAGCTGCAAGCGATTTTGGAACAGCTCCTCGCCCTCGACCGCGTTATCAAGCCGCAGGCTTATGCCGCGCAGAAGAAAGTGGCATAACTTCTTTTAGCCGTAGCGGTCTGATTGTGAGCAATGAACTTGAGGAATGTGCTGAAGAATACCCAAGCGACGAAGAACGGGTGCTGTTTTCGACATATTCAGAAGAACTGATTTCGAAAATCGACGCTGCGATTTTCTTTGAAACGCGCGATGATTATTCCCTGAAGTGTGCGAGAGTTATCGTACGCGCGCAGAAGCAGTTTAAGGATGTACCACTGACCTTTTTTGTAGAGCGTATTATCGCCATGACAGAACAGGGTATTTTGTCAGGTGCGGGAAATTTACGAAAATGGCGCTTCAGTGAAATACAGCATGCCAAAAAAAGCAACAAAAATGACGCAATACGTCACTGCCATCGATTTCGAAACAGCATGGTACCAGCCGCATAGCGCAATTGCGCTTGGCATTACCCGCATTCGCGACAACGAGGTTGTTGAGACGAAATCGTGGCTGTTTCGTCCGCCGGGAAAGCGTGTTTATATCCGCCCCGATTTCATCGCCATTCACGGCATCCGTCCCGAACACCTGAAGGACAAGCCTGATTTTGCGGGCGTGTGGTCGGAAATTGCGCCGTATTTTGAAACCGCGTCCATGCTACTCGCGCATAACGCGTCGTTTGACCGGAATGTTTTATATGCAATGGCGGAACACTACGGCATCACCCTGCCCGCTTTCGACTGGAACTGCACGGTACGCATTGCGCGCCAGCGCTGGCCCGAGCTTGAAAACCACAAGCTGAACACGGTTTCACAGCATCTCGGCATTGAACTGCAACACCACGATACGGCCTCGGATGCGAATGCCTGCGCAAACATCTATCTCAGGGCTGCGAAAGCGGCCTAGCTCTCAGGGAATATCGTCAATCGGCTTTTCAGGGCCTTTCTTGCGGCGACCACGGGTCGGTTCCTCGACCGGCTGATCGGCAAGCGGATTCACCAGTTTGTGGATCACCATGGCTTCCTTGTTCTTCAGCGGCCGGCCGCGACCGTTGAGCTGAATGTAGGCGGCTGCCTTGTCCGTAATGCGCAGGAATGCGCCTGCGGCCATCACCTGCTCCGGCGTGTTTTTGTTGAGGGTGAATTTGATGAACATGCCGATATCCTTGCTGTCGTTCATGGCATAGTTCTGGTCGGCTGTGACTTCGCCCGCGCGCTTGTACTGTGTTTCAAGACCGAGGATGATGCGCTTTTCCGCTTCCATGTCCGATTTCGGGTCGGCACCGAGACCGTAGACGCTGATCTCCAGCATGCGCGTCCAGGCGCTCGGGTCTTCGAGGTCTTCGGGCATGTATTGCAAAATCACGATCTGACCCCGGTTGGCGATGTTCGCCCAGACCAGTTTTTTGATGCCGAGAGTCTCTGTATATGCCGCAACGCTGCGCGCCGTGGCATCGATAATTTTTTTGCTTTGCGCGTCTTGCAGCGGCGTGTCATAGGCATGCGCCTGCTGCGTCAACAGCGTGG
>JAYUPV010000272.1:0-2757 GCA_043759865.1 Alphaproteobacteria bacterium
GGCCTTTGTGAAAAGCATCTATAAAATCAAGCCCGTTACCGTCGGGCAGGTCGTGGTCGAGCAGGATGCAGTCAAACCCGCCGGAAAACGCAAGCGGCAGTCCTTCTTTAAGGTTTTCCGCCTCGACAAGCTCGAACTTGCCGCACAGCAGCCGCTGGTAAAGTGCGCGGTCATCAAGACTGTCGTCTATCACGAGCACCCTGCCCGCAGCTGTGTTTTTCGGCTGGATAGCCTTCATTGCGCAACTCCTTTTCCCTTCAATTATACCACAAATTAGAATTCGCACCGGTGACGCGGGGAAATTTATGCGCCAAAAAACTTCCCTAAAATTTTAGGGAATTCTGTTTCAAATTTGAAAAGCATGCGCCCGAAATTTCAGCGTGCGTTAAACAAGCCAATGGTAAAATATAGTATGCGAATACATTGCCGCATATAAGAGGCGGTGGAGGTTTTAGATGGAAGAATTCGGATTTGAAATGAACGCCGGACTGCATGCGGCTGGAGCCGTAAGAGCGGCGACAGACAGCCAGAGGCCTGTTGTTATTGTCGATGACAACACCGACGACCAGATGGAACTGAAGCGCGAACTGGAGCATTTACTTGGCGCGATGCCTGTCCTGACCTTTCAGGACGGTACGGCGTTGCTGCGGTATCTCGACGCGCATCCGCGCGAAAGCGAAAGGCCGAGGCTTATTTTTCTCGACTTGAATATGGTCGGCATGGACGGTCTGATGACGCTGGAGCTGCTGCAAGGCAGGCTTGCGATGGCGGGCGTTCCCGTGGTGGCTGTTTCGGGAACACGCAACGCGGCGCAAGTGACGAGAGCCTTCGAAAGCGGCGCGCAGGCTTTTTTGCCGAAGCCGGTATCGCGCTGGGACATGATAAGGGTACTGCACGGAAAGACGACGACGGACGGGTCCACCTACAGGTAAGGAGGCAACATGAGCCGGAACATCGAAGACACAGATAAAACCATCGAGCAGGATAACAGCCAGACAACAGAAAAATGTCGCGTATTCCTAGTGGAGGACGAAGAGGACGACCGCGCCTTTGGCACGCGCGCGCTCGAGCAAAGCGGTCAGGTTCAGGAAGTGAAGTGTTTTTCAGACGGCGAAGAACTTGTCAGGTACATGCGCGAACAAGGCTTCGAAGACCATAGCGTGCTGTGTATGACGCCGACCGTCATCATCATCGACATCAACATGCCGGGGCTCGATGGCTTCAAGGTTCTCGAGCGGCTGAAAACCGACCGGTTTCTCGAAGAAATCCCGGTGGTAGTGCTGTCAGGCCAGCTTGACTACGAAACAATCCGACGCGCGCTCGACCTGCGTGCCGACGGCGTGCTGCGCAAACCGCTTCAGGTCGAAAAAATTTCCGAATTCCTCAAGCACGGCTGGCAATGGCCGACCACGGAAATGTGGATGTCATAGGGAAAGAAAATGGGGGTGTGATATGGGCGAAATGCTGAAAGGATTTCCTGTAGGGGATGCAGAGCCTCTTTTCGGCCCCGGCGCGTCCCGCCGCAAGGGTTCCTCCCTGCTCGACGGGTTGAAAGCAGAGCCTGTGACATATACCGTTTTTCTTGTCGAGGACGACACCGACGCGCGCGGGTTGATGCTGCAGACTTTGCAGCGCTCCCCTTTTATCCACAACGTCCACTGGTTCAACAACGGCGATGCCATGCTACGGCATTTCGTGCAGGAAGGCTACTGCAACAGCCGACTGTTCCAGAACATCCCGACGATTGTATTGTTGAACACCACCCTGCCCGGCACCTGCGGATTTGACGTTTTGAAACGGCTAAAGGAAAACCCGCTGACCGCGGGCATTCCCGTTGTCATGCTGTCGGAAGAATATTCGGAAGATATTGCCGCCGAAGCGATGCGGCTGAAGGCGAGCGGGCTGGTGATCAAGCCCCTCAGCCTTGCGCGTGTGCATGAAGCCATGCAGACGGGCGCAAGCTGGCCGGGCACACGGTCTTAAGCGGCGGGCGCCAGTTTCAACACCATATCATGCAGCCCTTTGAGTGTACCGCGATGGCCGACGCTGACGATGGCTGCCTTGGGCAGTTTTTCCCGCAGCAGTTTGTAGAAATAACTTTCCGCGTCTTCGTCGAGCGCCGATGTTGCTTCGTCGAGGAACAGGATATCTGGCTTTGCCAAGAGCGCGCGCAGGAAGGCGATGCGCTGCTGTTCGCCAAGCGACAAGATATGCTGCCACGATTCGACTTCGTCAAGCCGCGCAGCAAGATGCGGCAAACGGCAAAGGGCAAGGGCGTCGCGCAGCTCTTCGTCGGAAACGCCCGACATGCCGGGATATAAAAGGGAATCGCGCAGCGAGCCGAGCGGCAGATAGGGCTTTTGCGGAATGAACAAGAGCTTCGCCCCTTGCGGCATGGTCACGTCGCCCTCGGCCCAAGGCCAGAGACGGGAGAGCGTACGCAAAAGCGTGCTTTTGCCGCAACCCGAAGGCCCCTGCACCAGCAATGCCTCGCCCACGCCCACGCGGAAATTCACGCCCTTTTGCAATTGCCTCCCGTCGGGCAGGCGGAGATTGAGGTTGGAAGCCGTGAGCAGCGCGCCGTCGCGTATCTCGGGGCCTTTCAACTGCAAAGCGCGCATGGCCTCCATGCTTGCTGTAAATCCGGTGAGGCGGCTGATGACCGCTTTCCATGTGGCGATGTCTATATATGAGTCGATGATATAGGACAGTGATTCCTGCACCTTCCCGAAGGCGGAGGCCGTTTGGACCAAGCCG
>JAYUPV010000273.1:0-5568 GCA_043759865.1 Alphaproteobacteria bacterium
TATAGCTGGCTCACCGGACCTCAATGCCCCTGCGGAACAAACATGACCAGCTTCCTTGGGCCAGGCAGCCTTGCATGCCAGACTTCCGCCGTTACTGAATATCACCGCAAGATGTGGACTTACATCAACGGCACCGCTCGCGGAAAAGTCTGCACTTTGACAACCTCGCCGCCCTCTCTGCAAGCCGGCGTCTGGTTGACCCCTTCCGGCATGCTTGCTGGCGCGCACCTTATGGGCGGCGGCGGTGTGAACTGCTTTGTGAACGGCTGGGGCACACCAGGTTGCCCGGCGGGCGTCAATAGCTGCCCGCCAGGACGTCCCGCAGGCTCCGTTCCTTGCGATGCCAACAGGACGCCGATAACCCAATATATGCAGTCCAAAGCCGGGTATGATTTCCCGCCTGCGCCCATACAGTGCGGCCCGATGGCGGGTGGCCCCGTCACAGGCACTCCCTATGCCTCCATCTCCACAGGTACTCCGCCTCCGCCTCCGCGTCCTGTCGGGGACACCATCCGCGAAATCCGGATACGCGCGGGTGTCTCTCCTCTGCTGATATCGGACAACCCGAGCTATAACGAGATCATGCTGGCAATGACCAAAGAACGCTTCCTTGATCCTGACTATTACACACGCATGGGCAACCAGGTCGGCGCCCTCAAGCAGGAACAGGCTTCAGTCAAGGCCTACATCTCGATGCAGTTGCAGGATATCTATATCATGCAGGAGCAGATCAACATGCTGCTCGCATCGCGGGCAGCCATGAGGCTCAATGAATCGGGCCAAGGCCAGCAGCAACGCATGGAAAGCATGCCGGTCGCCCCTTAAGGCACCGGTACACTTCCTGCGGGCTTGCTATGAGGTTTATGCTTTCATTTTCAAGGCAGTAAGGATAATGTACAACTGCAATTCCGCTTGCAGATCAGGGAGTAATGTAGTATTATGAATATATTGATTTTCCTCCGGCGGTTACTCATGCAAATGAAAAGCGAACATCACAAAGCCTTCAAACGTGCCGCAGCGCGCGCGACGCTCGCCATCATGTTGACGCTGGGAGTCGTGGCGCCGAGCGTTACCTCCTATTCACAATTGCCTGCCCCGCCCGTCCCCCAAAGCCAGACCGTCATGCTTGTGGCCGCCGAGACGACCGCTCCGGTCGCGCAGGCAAAAGTGGAAGTACAGTTCCACCGCGCCGATGCCGAGGAACTTGACGCACTGATCAAGGAATATCCCGCCCTCAAAGACATCAAGGCCAACCTGAAACAAATTGATGACGACCGGCTCGCTTCGCTGAAGGAAATCAAAGCAGAGAATGACTTTTATCCCGGCGGCTATGAAATCGGTACATACAAGGACAGCGTGAACGGGCGTGAATTCCTGATGATTCACATGTACAATACGCCGAACGTCTGCTCCGCAGAAGGCTGCCCGCTGACCGTTTACCTCAAGGACGGAAAAGACTTCCGCAACGTATTGGAAACGATGTCATTGGGACAGATTTCGCTCTTTAGCACGAAAGAAAAGATGTCCCTGATTTTACCCGGATCCTTGTCGCACGAAGGCGGGCTTACGATGGATTATGATGCCAAACTCGGCGTATTCGCCTTGGTCGAACCTGGTGCGCAGCCACCTTCCCCTGCCCCCGCGCCCGCACCAAAATAATGTTCACTGCTGACGGTATAGCTACCCGAGATATTCTTTCGGGTTGATGGTGCGCGTGCCGCGCCTGACTTCAAAATGCAGCTGTGCGTTCAACACAGTGCCCGTCGAACCGACGGAGCCGATGACCTGCCCCGCGCCCACGCGCGCGCCCTCTTTCACCGACACGTTATTCAGATGTGCATAGGCCGTGACCATGCCACCCGGATGGCGGATAAGCACGAGGTTGCCGTAGCTTTTCAGCTGGTTGCCCACATAGGCGACCACGCCGCCCGACGCCGCCTTGACGGGCGTGCCGCGTGGCGCCGCGATATTGATACCATCGTTATAAAGCCCGCCTTCTTTCGGACCATAGCTCGAAATAACCTGCCCGCGCACGGGCCAGATAAATCCGTCACGGCCTGATGCGCTGACAATCTCCGCTTCCTTCACCTCGGGCAACGCCGTCGCTGCCGCAACAAGCGAGGATTTGGGCGCGGTTGCTTCTACTTCGGGCTCCTGCTGTATCCCCGCAAGCTTGTCGAGCAGCCGGTCAAAAGCCATGTGTTCCGGCGAAGGCCCCGGCTCTTTCAGCATCGTTGAAGGCGTCTTCGGCGCAGTGGCAACGGCTGCAGGTTTTGCTTTTGCCTGCACAGCGGCTTGCGGCTTTTGTGTCGCCGACGGAATTTTTAAAGTCTGCCCCATTTTCAACGTATAGGGCGGGTCGATGCTATTGGCACCGGCAAGTTCGGGGACAGTCACACCATACATGCGTGCAAGGCTGTAAAGCGTGTCCTCGCGCCCGACCTTGTGTTCGCGCGGCATGGGTAGCAGCAGACGGCGACCGGTCACGAGCGCATAAGGCGGCTCAAGCCCGTTCATGGCGGCGAGCGATTGCACGGGCAGGCTGTACATTTTTGCGATTTTTTCGATGGTATCACCGTTGCGCACCGTGACCGCGCCGTTGCGCGCCGGCATACCTGCACCAAAGTTCTCGACCGGCGCTGGAGACGCCTGCGCCACGCCACACATCCCGAGCCATGCGGCCAGCGCCGTGTTCAGCAACAGGGATGTGCGCGGTTTATTCATCGGTTCCCTTCAGGCGGGTTGTAGGGCGAGGCTGAAAAAACTGTCTTCTTCCGCCAATTGTTCTTCCGCATTTTTTGCGATGTTGGGCAGCAGTGGAACGAAGCGCACGGGCATCAGCTGTTCATGTTCATAGCCGGCTTCCGTGCGGGTGATGCGGTAGATGTATTGGCAGGACTTGTCGCGCCCCATCGGAATGATAAGAATGCCGCCGATGGAAAGCTGCTCGAGCAACGCGGGCGGCGCGGCGCCGGGTGCGGCAGCCGTGACGATAATGCGATCGAAAGGCGCCTGCTCTTTCCAGCCAAGCATACCGTCAGCTGCCTTGCAGGTGATGTTGCGGATACGCAGGTCGTTGAACATCCGCTCCGCGCCCGCCAATAAAGGCTTATGCCTCTCGATGCTGTAAACGCGGCGGCAGAGTTTCGCCAGTATCACGGCCTGATAGCCCGAGCCCGTGCCGATTTCCAGCACCTTGTGGCGGTCGTTGACTTTCAATTCCTGCGTCATGGAGGCGACGACCAGCGGCTGGCTGATCGTCTGGCCGCGATCGATGGGCAGCGCGATGTCTTCATAAGCCTGATCGTGAAACATCGGGGCGATGAAGGCCTCCCTCGGCACGCGTTCGATGGCACCGAGGACATTGGTATCGGTGATGCCGCATTTACGCAGCTTCATGATAAGGCGGATCTTGCGTGCCAGAAGGCTCATTTAAAAATCTTTCCCAGTTCGTTGAGCGTCGGGTAATGCGTGAGGTTCAGCGACAGCGGCGTGATGGTGACATGCCCCATGGCAAGCGCACCCATGTCGAGCGTTTCGTCTTTTTCGTCGCGCGCGGGCGGCGGTCCGATCCAGAAATACGGGCGGCCGCGCGGATCGACACAGTTGACCATGTCCTGCTTCTCCATGCTGTAATGGCCTTGCGGCACCGCGCGTATCTGCGGCGACACACCCGGCACAACCATGGGGAAATTGACGCTCATGAGCAGGTTGTGTTCCCAGCTCTGCCCTTCAAAGGCGCGCAAAATGCGTGGCAGGAATTCGCGGGCGATGGACCAGTCGGGTTTGCCGACACCTTCCTCGTAATCCTGACTGAAGGCAATGGCGGGAATGGCCATCAGCGTCGCCTCGATGGCAGCGGCAATGGTGCCGGAATAGGTAACGTCATCCGCCGTGTTCTGCCCGTGGTTGATGCCCGACAAAACGAGATGCGGGCGGATATCGTGCATGACTTTCTGTACGCCCATCAGCACCGAGTCCGTCGGCGTGCCGTAGACCGAATAATGCCGTTTGTCGTACTCTTTCATGCGCAGGGGGCTGTGGATGGTGAGCGAATGTCCCGCCGCCGACTGTTGCGTTTCCGGCGCCACGACCCAAACATTGGGCGTGATGGTAAGCGCGATTTCCTCGAGAACCTTGATGCCCTGCGCGTGGACGCTGTCGTCGTTCGAAATTAAAATCCGCGCTTCGGAAAGTTTTTTGGGGAACTCAAGCATTGGCCACCTTGCCTGTCTTGCCCTTTACGGGTTCCAGTTTCGTGACACCGCCCATATAAGGCAGCAGCGCATCAGGAATGACCACGCTGCCATCCGGCTGCTGGTAATTTTCAAGCACCGCAATCAGGCAGCGACCAACCGCCACGCCCGAACCGTTGAGCGTATGGGCGTATTTCGTCGCCTTGTCGCCTTCGCGCTTGTAGCGCGTCATCATGCGCCGCGCCTGAAAATCGCCGCAGTTGGAGCAGCTGGAAATTTCGCGGTAGGCGTTTTGCCCCGGCAAAAAGACTTCGATATCAAATGTCTTGCGCGCCGAAAAGCCCATATCGCCCGTGCAGAGCGCAAGCGTGCGGAACGGCAGGTCGAGACGCTTCAAAATGCTTTCCGCGCAACCCGTCATGCGGTCAAGTTCCGCCATCGACTCTTCTTCCGAAGTAATACTGACAAGCTCGACCTTATAGAACTGGTGCTGGCGTATCATGCCGCGCGTGTCCTTGCCCGCCGCGCCTGCTTCGGAACGGAAACAGGGCGTGAGCGCTGTCATCCGCAACGGCAGGTCGCCAGTATTCAAAATCGCATCCAGCACGGTGTTGGTCAACGACACTTCCGATGTCGGTATCATCCAGAGGCCGGTATTGGTCTTGAACAGGTCGTCTGCGAATTTGGGCAGCTGGCCCGTGCCGTAGAGCGCTTCGTCTTTCACCAGCAGCGGTACCGACATTTCGGTGTAGCCGTGTTCTTGCGTGTGGGTATCAAGCATGAATTGCGAAAGTGCGCGCTCCAGCCGGGCCACGCCCTGCTTCAACAGCACAAAGCGCGTGCCGGACATTTTCACAGCCGTTTCAAAATCCATGCCGCCCAGAGACGCACCGATATCGACATGGTCCTTCGGGTTGTTCATGCCTTTGGGTTGCCCCACGCGGCGGACTTCCACGTTGTCGTCGGCGCTTTTGCCGTCGGGCACGGATTTTTCGGGAATATTCGGCAGCACGCTGAGGAACTTGTTTATCTCCTCGGACATTAGTTTTTCTTGTTCCTCAAGCTGCGGCATTTTTTCTTTGAGGCTGGCGACTTCTTTCATGATGGCGGCGGTGTCTTCGCCCTTCGCCTTCATCGCGCCGATTTTGGACGAGGCTTCATTGCGCTTCGACAATAATTCCTGCAGCGCTGTCTGCGCAGCGCGGCGTTTCTCGTCCAGTTCGAGGATTTTCGGCGTCTGGGGCGGAAGACCGCGCCTGTGCCAGCCGGAATCAAAAAGCTCGGGATTTTCCCGAATGAGTTTCAAGTCGAACATTGTGTCTCTCAATAATTTTGTGGAATTTCCCCAAACCCCAATGATTTCAATTATAAG
>JAYUPV010000274.1:0-4545 GCA_043759865.1 Alphaproteobacteria bacterium
GAGGTGAAGATGAACGAGGTCTGCTCACCGGAGGGCAGAAGGAATGGATTTATGGGAAAAAATCGGGTAAGTATAGCAGTCACAAGAATCAACGCCGTAAAGACCCGCATGACCGTCACAACCAAAATCGCCGAAGCATTACAGCCGCAAAGACTGGCGTGGAAAGATGTCATCCCGCTTGGCCTTGGCACGGTGAAATTCGGACGCAACACAGGCGTGAAATATCCGGGCGGCGAGGGCTTTGCGCTGCCGACCGATAGCGAAATTGAGAAGTTGCTCGACCTCGCGCTTGAATGCGGCATTAACCTGCTCGACACCGCGCCCGCCTATGGCACCTCGGAAGAACGCCTTGGCAAAACCCTGCGCCATCGCCGCGAACGTTTTTTCATCGTGACCAAGACCGGCGAGGAATTTTCGGACAGCCAGTCGCAGCATATTTTCACCGCAGCCCACACACGCCTGAGCGTGGAACGCAGTCTCAAACGCCTCGGCACAGATTTTATTGATTGTGTCATGGTGCACAGCAACCGCGACGATGTGAAAGTCATCACCGAAACGCCGGTGCTGGAAACGCTTGCCAGCTTGCGCGACGAAGGAAAAATCGGCGCGTTCGGCGTGTCGACCTACACCGTCGAAGGCGGCAAGCTTGCCGTCGCCTTGTCTGACTGCGTGATGGTCAGCTATAACAAAAACTATACCGCCGAGCTTGATGTGATCGACTTCGCTCGCGAAAACGGCAAGGCGGTGCTGGTCAAAAAAGGCCTCGCCTCCGGCCATGTCGATACCCTCGGCGATGTCGGCGAAAACATCCGCTTCGTCCTCGGCACACCGGGTGTCACCAGTCTCGTTTTTGGCAGCCTCAGCCCCGAAAACATCCTGAACAACGTCCGCGCCGGTCTGCGCGCGAAGGTATAATCAAGCGATATCAGATACTTATATAAAATCAGGCTTGTCGGACGGCACGAAAATGCACCGCAAGCCTTAAGAATCTTGGATTTTTCGCGGCTTTCAATATATAACGTAAAAGCCTTCCTAGCGCGGAGGCGTGGCCGCCCCGGCGCAAGCCGGCTGGTTTGATTGAGCGAGACCACAAAGACAAGAAGATGCCTTTCCTGGTATGGAGACGTGGCCGAGCGGCTGAAGGCGGCGGTTTGCTAAACCGTTATACTGGTGTTAGCCGGTATCCAGGGTTCGAATCCCTGCGTCTCCGCCATCCTACGCTGAAGCTTCGGATGGCAGGCCATTTCGCTCGAACCATTACTTTAAAAGAAAATCCGGAATCAGCACATGCAGACAGGCAGCGTTATTTCATTCAAGGAAGACCGTGGCTACGGCTTCATCCGGCCGCAAGACGGTGGCGACAATGTGTATGTGCATGTCTCGGCCCTGCAAGCTGCAGGCATCGACAAACTCGCACCCGGCCAGCGTGTGAGTTACGAAGTTCTTTCCAAAGACGGCAAGACATCGGCGGTCGATATCCAGCTGTTGGCGTAAGCTTTTTCAATTTACTCCGGATAACAAGTCGTGCGCGCGGCGGTGCAGCTGTCGTTATCGGCTTTTTTGTTGCAGCGGCGATTGGCGTCTTCGCTGACCTTTTGTTTGTCGGTGTCGAGGCCAAGGGCGGCGACGGTGCCGGCTTTGTCTTCCGCAACCACGGCGCAGGTGTTGGAGAAGGTCTTGATGATCTCGCAGCCTTCGCCATTTTGCTTGCAGAACTTCAGCGCGCTTTTGCGGGCGCGGGCTTCGCTGGTCGATCTCTCCGACAATCCCCATGCGCCGGATTTTTCATCATGGGCGAAAGCGCCCCACGGGTATGAAACCGGTTCCGCATTCTGGCAGCCGCGATAGCAGGTGTTCAGTAGTTGCGAGCAATCCCACGAACTGCCGCCGCAATAGGTCGAGGCCTGACAGTCGGAAACGCAATCCGCCATCGCGCGCGGTGCTGCGAGCAGCAACACACAGAAAAGGGACAAAACAAAAAGGCGCATGGCGGCAACTCTCCAAAAAGCTGAATGCGCGTGAGTGTAGAAAAGCACGCGGTTGCGCGTGACTATGCCGATAACGAAAAGGTGCGTAAAGCGGGGGCTGACAGCGCGGGTATTTGATTGATTTCAATGATAAAATTAGCTTTGACATAATATGTCGAATCCTCTATGGTAGCGTCTCGTTTCAAGGGAGGGTGCAATGCCGGTCGGAAAATTCTTTTACATGGTGCGTAACAACGCGGATGGCAGCTCCGAGGTGGATTTTTTCGCCGACAAGGAAGCAGCCGATCTCGCCCGCGCGGTCGAGGAAAAAGCAGGCCGCAACTACACCGCCCCGCAATCGATCGAGCTTGAATTCAGCGCCACCGGCGCGCTGCTGTCGCCCGATGCGACCGCAGACGAGCTGCGCCAGAAGCTCGCCGAAACACAGGCCGTTGCGCGGCAGTTCACGCAAAACGCAGCCCCCGCCGCTGTGAAAGCACAGGCAGCGCCTGTCGCACCGGCCGTCGAAGCAAGCCCGCTGGATGCAATACAAAGCCTCGAAGGCAAGGAAGTCGTGTTCGCCGGAAAACTGGTGACCATGAGCCGCCCCCGCGCGAAAGACTACGCGAAGTCTCTCGGCGCATCCGTCGCGGGCTTCGTGACGGAAACGACCGACATTCTGGTCGTCGGCGAAGACGGCGGCAGCAAACTGGAACGTGCCGAAGAAGAAGGCAACGCCATTGTCGTCACCGAAAAAGAATGGAACAGGCTCGCGCGCCGCATTGCCGCGAACACCAAACCCGCATCATCTCCCAGCCCCTGATAGCTTGACCTGATATCGTGACCGCACAACCTTCCAAACTTTTTGTCATTTGCCTGCTGGGCGCATTGAGCGTTATCAGCCCCTTTGCGATTGACATGTACCTGCCGTCCTACCCGCAAGTGGCGAAAGATTTCGGCGTGCCCGATGCCGTGATTGCGCTGACGCTGTCGAGCTACTTCATCGGGCTTGCGCTGGGGCAGGTTTTCTACGGGCCGCTGCTCGACCGTTTCGGACGCAAAAAGCCGCTTTACTTCGGGCTTTCGCTTTTTATCGTCGCTTCGATCGCCTGCGTTTTTGCACCTGCGATCGAGCCGTTTATTGCGCTGCGCTTCATACAGGCGCTCGGCGGCTGCGTGGCGGGTGTGTCGTCGCTTGCCGTTATCCACGATTTGTTTCCGCCGGAAGAACGTGCGAAAATATTGTCGCGCCTGTTTCTGTTCATCGCCGTGTCACCGCTGCTCGCCCCCACCATCGGCGGGTTGATCGCGGCGGCCTGGGGCTGGAAAGCGGGTTTCTGGCTGCTGGCGGCGGTGGTCGCCGGCATTCTCGCGCTGATTTATTTCCTGCTGCCCGAAAGCCACCAGCCTGACGCGGGCATATCTCTGAAACCGGGGCCGATACTGGCGGAGTATTTCAAAATCCTGTGCCATCCGCGCTTTGCGACCTATGCCGTGTGGGGCGCGTTTTCTTTCGCGGGGCTGTTCACCTATGTTGCGGGCGCGCCGATTGTTTTCATGGAAGGCTTCGGCGTCGATGCCAAAACCTTCAGCGCGATTTTCGCGGGGCTTGCGACAGGCCTTATCGGTTGCAGCCAGTTCAATGTGTGGCTGCTCGGCAAATGGAGCAGCGAACAGGTTTTCTTCCGGCTGCTGATCGCGCAGGTCACGACCGCCGTTGTTTTCACCATCGGCAGTTTTTACGGCTGGTACGGGCTGCCTGCCACGCTGGTGCTGTTTTTTGTTTTCCTGTCCTGCACGGGGCTTACCTATCCGAACGCGGCGGCGCTGGCGCTTTCGCCTTTCTCGCGCAACGCGGGCAGTGCTTCGGCCATGCTCGGGTTTTTGCAGCTGGGTGTCGGCGCGCTGATCTCGACCGGCATCGGCGTGTTCGCCGCGCATGACAGCTTCCCGATCATCGCCATCCTCGGCGTGACTTCGTCTATCGGTCTGGTGACATTGCTGCTGGGGCGCAAAGGCGCTGAAGCCGTCGGCGAAGAAGCTCCCGCTCCTACGACCTGAAACCCACCATCTTGCTGTTCACATCATCCCAAAGCGCCAGCGTAAAGCAGGCGGGGACATCTTTCAGCGTGCGCTTCTCCACGGATTGCAGCTCGGGTATAGCCGCAAGGCACTCTGTCAGCCGGTAGGAAGGCACGCGACCGTTGAGGTGGTGGATGTGGTGCAGGTTGATATGGTTGGTCAGCCAGTTGACGGCTGGATGGAAATCGAAATAGGAACTGCCCTTCATCCCCGCGTCAAAAAACTTCCACTCCTCGCCTTTCGACCAGTAAGCATCTTCATACTGGTGCTGGATGTAAAAGCCCCCGACGCCAAAAGTCCAGGCGAGCCAGAACACCGGCAAAAACACCAGCAAAAAGGCCGTAAGACCTGCGAAATAGATATACGTCCCGACAAAAACCGCGATGCCAAGATTGGTCAGCATAATGTTCGTCCACGACTTGAACGAGGGGAACGGGTTGTCGAGCGGCAGGCGGTGCTTCATCCCGAACAGCAAAAAGGGCGAGATGATGAGCAT
>JAYUPV010000275.1:0-3102 GCA_043759865.1 Alphaproteobacteria bacterium
GTGGTTGACCACGGCTACGGGTGCTGTCTTGCGTGCGATGGCGGCGTAAGTGGCGATGGCGCCGCCCTGCGACATGCCGAAAAACGCGATGTCCCGGTCGCCGAGGCCGTATTGATCGCGGTAATGGTCGGCGAGCTTGTTGACATCGTTCACTACGGCCATTTTGTTGAAGGCGATTTTGAGGGCGAGCAGGGGCCAGAGCAGGGTTGCGGTGTTGAACCAGCTGCGCGCTTTCGTCGCGTCAAATTCCGCGTCGTATTTTTCGTGGATGCGGGCGATTTTTTTGGCGCTGTAGCGCATGCGGATGGGCGCCTCGGGCATGACGACAAGGGTATTCGGCATTTTCTCGATGAAGGCGCGGCCCGTGACATCCATATAACCGCTGTGCTGGCCGATGCCGTGCAGCATGATAACCACGCGCTCGGGCTTCTCGACGTCTTCAAGGACGCGGTGGTCGATCAGGCCGTTCATTTCTTACTCCGTCGTCAAAACAGGCAAAGAACGCCAGTTTTTGCGAATTATAACTTCAGTCTCATGCCGCCTGCTGCGGTGCGGGTTCAGGTTTTTTCGCGGGCTGGCCGGGGATGACGGCCTTTTCAAAGGTCGTCTGGCCGGGGTTCACAACGCCTGCGATATCGCGCGCGGCCTTGTTAATGAGTTCCTTTGCGTCTGCATAATCGGCGGGCTTCATCTCGGGGAAAGCGGTCAGCTCGATGGTCATGGTAGGCACTTGCAGGCGCTTCCAGATGCGTTTCAGCGTATTGTTTTCGTCATACATGGCGTACAGGTCGCGCAGCTTGTCGTTGCCGACAGCGTTCACGCCGTTCACTTCTTTCACGACGATGGAAATGGGCTGCACGACGACATCTTTGTCGAGCGTTACTTCCTTGTTTTCCTTGTCCACGCCTTTTTCGCCGAACAGCAGCGTGATGAGGCCGGCATGGAACAGGGCGACTTTTTTGCCATCCGTCGTCGTGCCTTCAGGGAACATGATGGTGTTGTAACCGGCGTTGAAGTTCTTGATGATCTTCGCGCGTGATTGCGGGTTGAAGTCGCGCGAGCGGCGCAGGCCGATGTATTTCACGGCGCGCGCCATCTGGGCGATTGCGGGCTGCTTCAGCAGGTCGCCTTTGCCGGCGAAAGTGCCGTTGAGCGTGCTGCCGAGAACGATAAAGTCGGCGATGGATACGTGGTTGGCGACGAACCATACCGGCTTGTCCTTGACGAGGGGCGCGGATGCCGCGTTGAATGCGACCTTGTAGCCGAACAGCTTGCGCATGCCGTTATAGAGGAAGTTCGGGATGGCGGTGTAGTTGCCGGTGAGGGGGCCGACCACAAAACCCTGCAGCGCGGTCAGGCCGACCAGCGCGATAACGGCGGGAACGGCGACGATTGCGCGTGCTGTTGCGAGCAGATTTTTTTTGACGTTGTCTAACATTGTGAGGCCATGCTTTCGTTGAACAGGGTTTGCGGCGGAAGGTTTCGCGGGGTGACATTCCCATACTGACTTTCCATAGTCAAGTCTTTTTAAGGCAGATATCTTTTTGACAGCAAAAGCCATGAAATTAAGGGTCTTAGCCAAATTGCGCTTCTTCGTGCGGATAGTTTTCCCATAACCGTTGACATTCGCTCGAGGCTGGTCTAGTTTCCGCCGCGAGTTATGAAAAAATATTTCATACCCCAAAAAGTCCCGTCAAAAGAAAGGCACTTCCATGACCCCCGATTCCGCCACCGCGCCCGACGCACTTCCCGCACGCCCCTGGGACAAAAGCTATCCCGTCGATATTCATTGGGATGCGGAAGTGCCTGTCACCACCATGGTGAAAATGTTCGAGGACTCAGTGAAGAAGAACGGCAACAAGACCGCGCTCAATTTCATGGGCAAGAAGATCACCTTCAATGAATTGAACGAACAGGCCGACCGTTTCGCGAAAAGCCTGCAGGACCAGGGCATCGGCAAGGGCAGCCATGTGGGTCTCAGCCTGCCCAACACGCCTTTCTATGTCATCGCTTATTACGGCGCGCTGAAGGCGGGTGCGACTGTCGTCAATTTCAACCCGCTCTATGCCGAGCAGGAAATCAAGCACCAGATCAACGACAGCCAGACCGACATCATGGTGACGGTCAACGCGAAACAGGTTCTGCCGAAAATCGAAAAAATGCTCGGCGGCGAAACCGCGCTGAAGAAAATCATCGTCGCCGACATCGCCGACGCCCTACCGCCCGTCAAGCGCATCGCCTACAAGCTGATGAACGCCGTGAAAAGCCTGAAGGGCAAGCCGGAAACCATCGAGGTGAAGGAAGACGCAACGCATGTCGCCTTCTCAACCATGCTGAAAAGCAAGGGCGCGCCTGCGCCTGTCGACATCAAGCCCGAAGACGTCGCCGTGCTGCAATACACCGGCGGTACGACCGGCGTGCCGAAGGCGACGATGCTGAGCCATGCCAACCTCACCGCCAACATCGCCCAGAGCGAGATGTGGTTTGCGGTCGGCTCCAAAGACGAGCCGAAAAAAGGTGCGCCGAAGGAAAAGATGCTGGCGGTGCTGCCTTTCTTCCACGTTTTCTCGATGACCGTGCAGATGAACCTGTCGCTGAAACTCGGCGCGGAGCTTATCATGCTGCCGAAATTCGACGCGGCAGAGGTGCTCGCCACCATTGACAGCGAAAAGCCCACGATGTTCGCGGGCGTGCCCACGCTGTTCAAGGCGCTGATGGATTACAAGGAAAAGAGTGAATTTTCATGGCTCAAGCCGTGGAAGGCTCTTTCCGCACCGAAGACAGTGAACGACTACGACATTTCCTCGGTCAATCTCTGGCTTTCGGGCGGCGCGGGCATGCCTGAAAAAACGGCGGTGGCGTGGAAAGAACTGACCGGCAAGGAATTCACTGAAGGTTACGGCCTGTCGGAAACCTCGCCGCTTGCGATTGCCAATCCGCTTTCGGGCGTGAAGAAGGTCAATTCAATCGGCATTCCCCTGCCGCGCACGGAAGTGAAAATCGCCAACCTCGAATTCCCCGACCAGTCTGTGCCGGTGAGGGTCGAGGGCGAAATCTCGTTACGCGGCCCGCAGGTGATGCAGGGTTACTGGAACCGCGCTG
>JAYUPV010000276.1:0-5889 GCA_043759865.1 Alphaproteobacteria bacterium
GCCTTCGGCGGCGGTGCTGGTCGCCACGGTGCGCGCACTGAAATACCACGGCGGAGCAGATTTGAAAACGCTCACGCAGGAAAATCTCGACGCGCTCGGCAAGGGTCTCGCCAATCTTGAACGCCATGCAGATAATGTCAGAAATGTTTACGGCCTGCCGTGCGTGGTGGCGATAAACCATTTCACCAGCGACACGGCGGCGGAAGTCGCCATGATAAAAGACCGCATGGCGGCGCTTGGCGTGAAAGTGGTGACGGCGACGCATTGGGCTGAAGGCGGCAAGGGCGCAGCCGAGCTTGCCCATGCGGTGGTTGAACTTTGCGAGCAGAAAAAGGGCACGCCGTTTTTTGTATACGACGACCCCGACACATTGTGGGAAAAAGTCACCAAGATCGCGCAAAAGGTCTATCGCGCATCTGGCGTGAATGCCGATGCCAAGGTGCGTGCGCAGATAAAGAAATTGCAGGACAGCGGCTATGGCCATTATCCTGTCTGTGTCGCGAAAACGCAGTATTCTTTTTCAACCGATGCGGCGGCGCGCGGTGCGCCGGAAGGTCACGTTCTGGATGTGCGTGAAGTGCGCCTTTCGGCGGGTGCTGAATTCATCGTCATGGTCTGCGGCGATATCATGACCATGCCCGGCCTGCCCAAAACGCCCTCGGCCAACAGTATTGATCTGGTGGACGGCAAAGTAGTGGGGTTGTTTTAAATGGCCGATGATCCGTATGTCGTGCGTGTGGTGTACAAAAGCCAGAACGTCGAGCTGCATGAATTCAAGAACAAGCACAAAGCTACACATGCCCGCGACAAATTCCGCGCGATGGAAACGGTTGAGTCCGCAAAAATCATCAGCGCGGAAGATTTGGGCTAGCGCGGCTTCGGGGGCGGGGCTTTCGCGGCGGGAGATTTTTCGGCGGCGACGACGGCCTCTTTCGCAAGGGCGCTGAATTCGGCCGCGAGCGGCGTGTCGGCCAGCGATTTTTCAATCTCCCACAAAAGCCCGTTCACGCGCGCGGGGGTGAGGGGTTCATAGCCGTCGACAAAAGTTTTTGTCTGCTCGCCGTCCTTCGGCTTTGCGTCTTCCGCGCCTGCATAATAACCGGTGATGTCCCGCTGCAATTTGTCGAGACGGTCGGCGAGTTTTTCGTTGCCGTTCGAGCGCAGGGTTTCTTCCACGTTCAGCAGCAGCATGATGGTGTCCCCGTCGAGCGACAGGCGGTTGAAGCTGGTTTCAAGCGCGGTGGTTTCGGCGGCAGAGCGGGGCATGCAACTTCTCCCTGCATTTTTGAACAGGCAAATCCATCATGCTCCATTCCTCTTAAAAAACATTTAAGCACAGGTATTTAGGCCAAAAGTACCGGAATACCCCTGCGACCTTAAGTGTTTGGTAGGCTTAAGGTGGTATAATTTTCTTAAGTTTCAAAGGGGAGAATTATCATGGGCAGCGGCGGTAACGGTGGTTTCGGTTATCAGGCTTTTCTAGACACGCAAAAGTCGAATGAGCCGAAAGCGGCAGGCGGCGCAAAAAAAGACGGCAAGGAAAAAGAAGAAGACACGTATGAGAGCCGCCGCGCCAAGGCGATGGCCGGCAACAAAGATGCCGATGCCGCGAAAGCCGCCGAGAAACTTGAACTTGCGCGCATCCAGCAGGAATTACAAAACCAGCGTGTTGCGAACAAGAAGAAAGAAGTCCTCGCCTCCGGTGTCAAGAAGGCGCAGGAAAACAAAAAATTCGAAGATCAGGCTTATGCCGAGCGGCAGGCCTCCGAGCAAAAGGCGCAGCAGGAACGTAAAGTCGCCGAGGACAAGGCCTTTGCCGACCGGCAGGCCTCCGACCGCGCTTATGCCGAAAAGCAGAAAAGCGGCGGGTAATCAGGCTCATACATATATAGCGAAGTAGGAAGGGCGTCCTCGCGGGCGCTCTTTTTATTTGACATAACATAATGGCTGTTGTATTGTCCTGAAGCCTGAAAACAGCCCGAAAAGGAAGCAGCCATGGCCGTTCGCATTCAAAAAGAAAACGATTACATGATCAGCACGAGCCAGTCTTTGCAGAGCGACGCTACGCTGACCCGCACGTTTAATTTCGCCTCCGAAACCGTAACGACGCTTTACGAGCGTATCTACCGCTATGGCGAAGGCGTTGCGCTGGAATCAAAGATGGACAGCAAGAATTTCAGCGAGCTCGACAGCCAGGGCGAAGTCGAGATGTTGCGCGCCGAGCTGAAAAAGCAGGGCGGCACCCCGCCGGAAACCTCGCAGGGTTCCACAGGCAAAGCCCGCATCAAAGCGGCAACCAGCCCCTGACACCAGGCTGCAAGACGATGTAAAAAGCATCCCCTTCAAAAGGGATGCTTTTTTGCTTTTCGGGGCTTCTTGCCGCGCGGGGGAAATCGGGCTATAAACGGCGCGTCCCAAGCCAAGGCAGGATTTCATGAACGAGAACGACAAACAGCGCGTCCGCGACGCCTTCCAGAAAGCCATCGACCGCGACCCCGTGGCCGCCGACCTGCCCATCGAGGGCTGGCACGGGGCTGAGGGCACGCCCAAGACCAGCCGCGAGCTGATACAAATGGCGCTGACAGGTGCCGAGATTTATAACCGCATCGAGATCGCCGTGAACAACGGCAAAAAAACGCTCGACGATTATTTGCGCGACTTTGAAAAGTCGCGCTTCCCCGTCGCGAGCAAGTCAAGGCACAACACGGGCTGGCGGCCATGACCGCCGAATTGCGCGGGCATCTCTCGCATATTGAAATCAACGTCGTCGATCTCAACAAGTCGGCCGAGTTCTGGGGCTGGCTGCTGGGCAAGCTCGGCTACACGCCGTACCAGCAATGGGAAGAAGGGCGCAGCTGGCGTCTTGGCGGCACATACTTTGTTATCGTGCAGGTGGAAGACGCATTCCGCCTGCAGGCCTATCACCGCAAGCGCACGGGGCTGAACCATCTTGCCTTCCACGCCGCAGACCGCGCCGATGTCGACGCGCTGACGGAAGAATTGAAGGCGCGCAACGTGACCATACTCTACGCCGACCGCCATCCCTATGCGGGCGGCAAGAGTTCCTATGCGGTCTTTTTTGAAGACCCTGACCGCATCAATGCCGAACTGGTGGCATCGGGCGGCTGATGGATCGGCAAAAGCTCAGCGGCGTTTTCAGGGAAGCAAACTGGCTCACGCAGGAGCGCATCACGCTCTGGGCGACGTGCTTTGGCGTCGCGTGGTTTTTGTTCCTGTTCTGGGATGCCAGGGCGCACTCGACGCTCGGCATTACCGATGCAAAGGGCGAGCATATCGGCCGCGACTTCATCAATTACTGGTCGGGCGCGCAGCTGGCTGCCGGCGGCCATGCGGAAACTGTTTATAACCCGAAACAATATCTTGCCTTCCAGCGCGGGTTTGCCGGGCCGCAGTCGGAATTCAAGATGTACAGCTACCCGCCGGTCGCGATCCTTTTCACCTTGCCGCTCTGCCTTGTTTCGTTTGGTGTCGGTTATGTGCTGTGGAGCCTTGCAAGCTACTCGCTGTCCGCCGTCATGTTCTCGCGCTTTGTCCCGTGGCGTATGGCGCTGCCGCTTGCGATATCGACACCCGCCTGTATCCTCAGCCTGCAATCGGGGCAGAACGGTGCGTTTACGGCGGCGCTGCTCGGCGGCGGGTTGACCATTCTCGGACGCATGCCGGTGACGGCGGGCATCATGTTCGGCCTGTTGTGCTACAAGCCGCAGCTGGGGCTGCTGCTGCCGCTGGCGCTTGCGGCGGGTGGATACTGGCGCAGCTTTTTCGCGGCGGCGCTGACGGTGCTGGCGCTGTTCTTCTGCGCTTCGCAGGCTTTTGGCATCCATATCTGGCAGCTGTTCGCCGAACACATGGGGCGGCAGACTATGCTGATGGAGGAAGGCTATACCCTCTGGCACCGCATGCCCACGGTTTTTGCGGGCCTGCGCATGTGGGGTACGGGCATCCCGTTTGCCTATGTCATGCAGGGTGTCGCGACGGTGCTGGGAGCGGTGGCGGTTTTTTTCACGTGGCGGCGCGCCAGCGTGTCGTTGCCGCTTAAATCCGCCGTGCTGGTGCTTGCCGCTTTTCTTGTCACGCCCTATGGCTGGGATTACGACATGGTCGTGGCCGTGTTCGCCCTGTTCTGGGTGGCGGCAGACGCGCGGGAAAACGGCTGGATGCCGTGGGAGAAATTTGCGTGGATGCTGCTTATTTTCCTGCCGTTCCACATGACGCCGATGTCAAAGATGCTCGGCCTGCAACTCGGCGCGGTATTTTTCGCGATAGCCTTGTGGATGGTTTTGCGCAGGGCTAAAGTCATTTCATCCTTCATTAAAGGGAGCAGCACATGACCGCCATTTTTGTTTATGTAACGACACCGTCGGAAATCGAGGCGAAAGCTATTGCAAATGCCGTGGTGGCCGACCGCCTCGCCGCCTGCGCCAATATTATTCCGGGCATGAAATCGGTTTATCATTGGGAAGGCAAAATAGAGGAGGCGCAGGAGACGGTGGTTATTTTCAAAACCCGCGCCACGCTGTTTCAGGCCGTCGAAGCGCGCGTGAAAGAGCTGCACAAATTCGCCGCGCCCTGCATCGTCGCTCTGCCGCTGGTGGCGGGAAACCAGCCCTATCTTGACTGGCTGTTGGCTGAAACAAAGCCGTAAGCTGCCATAGAATCAGTGATTTAGAGATTTGGTATTATTACACCGCAAGTTAAAGTATTGATATTGTACAATTTTTAAATTTTTCTTGACGCTCTTGCTGCGTTCGTTCATATATCTCCCACTATTTTGAAAAACGAAACTGGGAACAGAGAACATGAAAACCTACAGAATCAAGACCGCAGAAGTCGAGAAGAAATGGCTTCTCATCGACGCGGAAGGCATCGCCCTCGGCCGCCTTTCCTCGATCATCGCGCTCTACCTGCGCGGCAAGCACCGCCCGTCCTATACGCCGAACGTGGATTGCGGCGACAACATTATCGTCATCAACGCTGAAAAAGTCCGCCTCACGGGCAAAAAAGCGAAGTTCGACATCTTCTACTGGCACACCGGCTATCCCGGCGGCATCAAGGGCGTCTCGAAGGGCCAGATCCTCGAAGGCAAATTCCCCGGCCGCGTGATCACCAACGCCGTTCGCCGCATGATGCCGAAAGACAGCCCCCTCGCACGCCAGCAAATGACCTGCCTGCGCGTTTACGGCGGCACGGCACATCCTCATGAAGCACAAAAGCCCGAAGTCCTCGACGTCGGCGCGATGAACCCGAAAAACAAAAGGTAATTGAGCCATGACAACCAAAAAGAACCTCTCTGAACTCAAAGAAGCCGTGGCCGAAGCTTCCGCCACCGTCTCGGGTCAAATCGCTCCGCAGGAGCGCGTGCAGCAGCTCGACAAAAAAGGCCGTGCCTATGGCACCGGTCGCCGCAAAGACGCCGTCGCGCGCGTCTGGGTCTCGCGCGGGTCAGGCAAAGTCACGGTCAACGGCCGCGACATCGCTGTGTACTTCGCACGCGGCACCCAACGCCTCGTCATCAACCAGCCTTTCGATGTGACAGCACGCACCGGCCAGTTCGACGTGAACGTGGTCGTGTCCGGCGGCGGTCTCACCGGCCAGGCCGGTGCCGTCCGTCACGGCATCAGCCGCGCGCTCGTCCATTTCGAGCCGGGCCTGCACATTCCTCTGAAAAAGGCAGGCTTCCTGACGCGCGATAGCCGCGTTGTCGAACGTAAAAAGTACGGCCGCCATAAGGCACGCCGCGGTACGCAGTGGGTCAAGCGTTAATCGCTTCCCCTACGGTACACAAAGAAAGAAGCGCCTGTTTTTGCAGGCGCTTCTTTCTTTTCAGGCGGCCGTTAACCAAGCACTTGCAGCAGCTGTGCTATCATG
>JAYUPV010000277.1:0-2252 GCA_043759865.1 Alphaproteobacteria bacterium
CACGGCAGGCAGCCGCGCCAGCAGGCCGGGCGGAAAACGGTACGCATCGTCGTCGCGGGGCGAAATAAGCGCGGACATTATATTACTTCGTCCCGTTAGCCTTTTTTGCGCTAATTCCCCACATCTGTTCCAGCTCCCTCGGCAGCGCATAGGCCCATTGGGTGATTGTTCCCGCGCCAAGGCAGATAACAAAATCGCCCGGTTTCGCGCTCGCGGCGACAAGGCTCGCCAGCTCCTGCGGGTTTTGCAGCGCGTGGACTTTTTCTTTATCCTTGCCTGCTTTGCGGATGCGGCTGACAAGCGCTTCCTTGTTCACGCCCGCAATCGGTTCTTCACCCGCCGCATAGACATCGGCGATGATGACTTCATCGGCAAGTGTGAAACAATCGCCGAATTCTTCGAACAGCGATGAAAGGCGCGTGTAACGATGCGGCTGCATCACCGCGATGATTCTGCCGCCGCTTTTCGCGCCTGCAATCGCATCGCGTCCTGCCTTTAGCACGGCAGCGATTTCGACGGGGTGGTGGCCGTAATCGTCAATCACGGTAATGCCGCCCACAATGCCGGTGGTGGTGAAGCGGCGCTTCACGCCCGAGAATTTCGCAAGCGCCGCCACAATTTTTTCCGCTTCGATGCCGATGTCATGCCCGACCGCGAAGGAGGTAAGCGAGTTGAGAACGTTATGCGGGCCGAACATCGGCAGCTTCACGTTTTTAATTTCTTTCGGGAAGTTTTTGAGGCGCGGGTTGTTGATGTGGATGTCATACGTCAATCCATCCGGCGTGGTCTGCATGTTCACAGCCTGAATATCGGCCTTGTCGGAAAAGCCATAGCTGATCACGCGGCGCTGGAATTTGGGAATTAGCTCCACCACCACAGGGTGGTCGATGCAGGCGACGACAACGCCGTAAAAGGGCAGGTTCTGGGCATAGGCGATATACGCCTCCTTCACCGCCTCGAAACTGCCGAAATAATCCATATGCTCGGGGTCGATATTGGTGATGATGCTGGCGACCGAGGGAAGCTTCGCAAACGTGCCGTCGCTTTCATCCGATTCAACCACCATCCAGTTCGAGCTTCCCATGCGCGTGTTCGAGCCATAGGCGTTGATGATACCGCCGTTGATAACCGTCGGGTCTATGCCCGATTTTTCCAGCACATGCCCGATCATCGAGGTTGTGGTCGTTTTGCCATGCGTGCCGGAAACGTTGATGCACCATTTCGATTTCATCAGCTCCGCCAGCAGCGCAACGCGGGGGATGACGGGAACATTTTGCGCGTGAGCAGCGATAATTTCGGGGTTGGTGTCCTTCACAGCGGTCGATTTCACCACGACTGACGCAGGCTTGCCGTCGCCGTTGATAATGTTTTCGGCAGCATGGCCGACCGTTACCTTGATGCCGAGTGAGCGAAGGCGCACCACATTGGCGTTTTCCGACTGGTCGGAGCCCTGCACTTTATAGCCAAGATTGTGCAAAACTTCGGCATAGCCGCTCATGCCGATGCCGCCGATGCCGATAATATGCACCGTGCCGATTGCGAAGGGAAATGCCTGTTTCATGTCTGTGCTCTCTCTTTTTTAAGCGTTGATCGTTTTTTCGACTAAATCTGCGAGATTCTTCGCCGCTTCCGGCTGGCCGCAGGACTTCGCGGCGGCGGCGGCCGTTTCAAGCGTTTTCGGGTTTTGCATGAAGTCCTGCAATTTCACGGCGAGGCTTTCGGCGGTGAAGCTGTCCTGCAGCATCACCCATGCCCCGCCTTTGCCCGATATCACTTCGGCATTGTATTTCTGCTGCATGTCCTTGTGGCCGGGATAGGGCACGAAAATCGCGGGGCGACCGACGGTGGCAACCTCCGCCACGGTCGAGGCGCCTGCGCGGCCAATGAACAAGTGGCACGCTTTCAAACGCTCGGCCATGTCGCTGAAAAACGGCTTTATCTCGGCGCGGATACCCGCCATGCGGTATTTTTTTTCGGTGTCATCCGCGGCATCCTCGCGGCATTGATGCACGACCAGCAATTTCCGTTGCAGATCGGCAGGTAATTTCTGCACGGCATCGGGAATAACATCGCTGAAAACCTGCGCCGCCTGACTGCCGCCGGTGATAAACAACCGCATGTCGCCTGAGGGCGCTTCATAAACGCTGTCGCGCACGGCGATAATTGCAGCGCGCACGGGGTTTCCGGTCGTCACTACTTTATTTTGGTTCGCCGATGTGATGCCGTTGGTAACCGGCAGCGAAGTCGCAATT
>JAYUPV010000278.1:0-5454 GCA_043759865.1 Alphaproteobacteria bacterium
CTGGTTCCGCAAGGCAGCGGAGCAGAACCATGTGAAATCCTGCATGATCATGGCGCGGCTTTACTTCACCGGCGACGGCGTGGAGCGCAGCGACACCGAAGGCGCAAAATGGCTGCAGCGTGCGGCGGAAAACGGCTCGTCCTTCGCGCAGGCGATGATGGGCCTTTTGTACACCGGCGGCATCGGCGTGGAGCAGAATGCGGAACAGGCCGTCGGCTGGCTGTCGATGTCGCAGGAGCTGGAGGCCGATATGCTGATGCAGGATTTGCGCCGCAACCTCGAACGCATTAATGCATTGCCGCAGGACGACCAGGAAAAAGCGCTCGACACTTTTTACGCCCGCCGCAAGCTTTATACCGGCGAGCTTTTCACGAAACTCATGAGAAAAATGCAACAGCAGGAAAACAAGGGAGACGACGATGGAAATTAAAGGCATGGCGGCGGTGGTGACGGGCGGCGGCTCGGGCATGGGCGCTGAAACAGCGCGGCATCTGGCAAAAGCGGGCGCGAAAGTCGCCGTGCTCGACATCAACATGGCAAACGCCGAAGCCATTGCAAAGGAAATCGGCGGCATCGCGGTCGAATGCGACGTGTCGAGCGATTCATCGGCCAAGGCCGCGCTTGAAACGGCAAAGAAAGCGCATGGCGCCGCGCGCATCCTGATGAACTGCGCGGGCATCGCCCCCGCCGCGCGAGTGGTGGGCAAGGACGGGCCGCATGACCTCGGCTTTTTCGCGAAGGTCATCACCATCAACCTCGTTGGCACGTTCAACATGCTGCGACTTGCCGCCGCCGATATGTCGGCGCTGGAGCCGGTGAATGACACGGGCGAGCGCGGCATTATCATCAACACCGCTTCCGTCGCCGCTTTCGAGGGGCAAATCGGTCAGGCCGCCTATTCCGCATCGAAGGGCGGCGTGGTGGGCATGACCCTTCCCGCCGCGCGCGAGCTTGCCCGCTTTGGCATCCGCGTTGTGACGATTGCGCCGGGGCTGATTGGCACGCCCATGCTGCTGTCGATGTCGCAGGAAGTGCAGGACAGCCTTGTCGCGACCACGCTGTTCCCCAAACGCCTTGGCAAGCCCGAGGAATTTTCGCGCCTTGCGCTGCATATCGTTGAAAACGCGATGATCAACGGCGAAACCATCCGTCTCGATGGTGCTGTCCGCCTCGCGCCGAAATAATGAAGGCGTCGTTCAAAGCGCAAGTGGCGGCAGTCTGCGGCATTCTTGCCGTGGGCGCGCTGTGCTTTCCGATGCCGGATGGCGGGTTGCTGGTCAACCGGCTTTTCGGCAAGCCGGCGCAAGAGGTAACTGTATCCGAAACACGCATTGCCCCGCTTATCCCGTATCACGCGCCGCAGATAACCCCTGCACCTGCCACACCCTCCATCACCCTGCGTTTCCATGTCGTGCCGGAGGTTGTGATTGACCAAAGCCTCTCGACCGAAAACTGGACGGCGGGAACGGTCGAGGGAAAAACCGTGTGGCAGGATAACCAGAGCGGCATGATCTGGGGTCCGCGCCTCGGGCTTTCGCTTTCTTCTTTCACCAATGACGACCTGAAAAAAGCGAAGGAAGCCTGCGCCGCCGAAACACCCGCCGATGTCTGGGCGCTGCCCACCGCCGCCGAATTCGACATCGCCAAGGTGAACGGGATTTTAAAAATGGACAGCGATGCGCGCCACCGCTGGATCGGATATCAGGAGTTCAGCGGCATGGAATTGCCGTCGGGTCGCGGGTACGTCGCCGTTTCTGCCGAAAAAGATTTTTCCGTGCGCTGCGTCGCGCGCTCGGCGAAAGCGCCTGAAAACGGCTATGCCGAGGCTGGCAACGAGGTTACCTTGAAGGCGATGGCGGAATAACTTTCGCCTTAACATCGGCGGCGAATGACTCGATAACTTTTTCGGACGCCGCCGAACCGCCGTGACCGTAAGCGACGGCGAGAAAAATTGCCGCTTCCATTTTTTCCGGAACCTTGAAAACCAGCGCCGTAATATTGTCCCTGCTGCCTCGCCTGTGGGCATGTTCGGCGAAGATTTTAGCAAGCCCCAGCTCTTTGCCCGTTTCAATCGCGTCCTGCAGCGGCGGAAGATAGTCTTGCGGGCGGGAGCCGTCGTAAAGCCCGTCGGAGGAAACAAGGATATAGACTTCCCTGCCCGCCGCGATTTCTTTTTTCAAATCCACCGTGGCAAATTCCGGCTCGCGGCTCAAACCTGTCATGGCATCATCACCGAATGCGCGCGACACGGCGAACGAATGGATCATGGTGTGGTCGCGGTTGAGGCCGATGAGCCTTTCTTCTTCGTCAACAAAACCGCCTGCCGCCTTGATGCGCGCTTTTTCATCGGCAAGGCCGGGATGATGGTCGCGCGTGATCTGGCTTGCGGTGATGTCGCCTGTCTTGGGGTCGCGCACAAAAACAACCACGGGGCTGTCACCGAGGAATGCTGTGGAAAGCTGCAGGTCTTTTGAAATCACCACGCCGGTGCCGGTCGAGCCTTCAATCAGCGGCTCGGTCGCGGCGGCGGCTTTCTTAAAAATACCGGCAAGAAAAGCGGGCGCGTCCTTTGCGCTGATATCCATGTTGCCGTTGACCAGAAAACGGTCTTCCTGATAGGGACGTTTGCCTTGATAAGATGCAATCAACACGCCATCTTCAGCCGTCTCGATATCTTCCTTGCGGCGCAAAAGCGCCTTCGGTGTCGTTCGTTTTTTCTGGGTCATAGAATGGATTTACAGGAATGGCCGAAAGAAATCAAGAAGCCCTGTTGCTTCAGGTCTTATGCTTGTCGGCCTTTTCCTTGTCCGCGCGTTCTTTATCGGCGGTGTGCTGCGCTGCTGATTTGCGCGGCTTGCGGTCGGTGGCCGGGTTGTATTTTTTCGGCTTTTTAGCTTCGGCAAGGCGCGGGTTGTGTTCTGCCGTGCCCCGCCCTGAATAGCTCGGGTATTTCATGAAAAAATCCTGCGCCGACATCAACCGTCCAGATGCTTTCACGCGCTTGTAGCTGCCGTCAATCTGAAGCTCCCAACTTTGACTGTCGTCGAGCAGGTCGGCGGTCATGATCTGGCCGAGGACCTGTTCCTGCACGGTCGGGTTACGCAATTCAATCATCACCTCAATGCGCGTGTCAAGGTTGCGGCCCATCCAGTCGGCGGAGGCGATGAAAACACGCGCGCCCGGATGCGGCATCTCGCCGCCATTCGCGAAGCAGAAAATACGCGCGTGTTCGAGGTAGCGCCCGACGATGCTTTTTACGCGGATGTTTTCCGACATGCCCGCCACGCCCGGCTTCAGGCAGCAGATGCCGCGCACCACGAGGTCGATTTTCACGCCCTTTTGCGAGGCGACGTAAAGCGCATCGGTGATTTCCTGATCGACCAGCGAGTTCATTTTCGCCCAGATAGCCGCAGGCTTGCCTGCCTCGGCATTGCGCACCTCGGTGTCGATGAGGTCGAGCAGGCGGTGGCGCATGTCGATGGGCGCCATGATGAAATTCTTGAACTGGTCGGGCTTCGCATAGCCTGTCAGGTAATTGAACAGCTTGGCCGCGTCCTGACACAAATCGGGGTCGCAGGTGAACAGCGACAGGTCGGTGTAGACCTTCGAAGTGAGCGGGTTATAGTTGCCCGTGCCGAAATGCGCGTAACTCCGCAGACCTTCCGGTTCCTTGCGGGTGACGAGGGTCACTTTCGCATGGGTCTTCAGGTTGATGATGCCGTAAATCACCTGCACACCTGCGCGTTCGAGATCGCGGGAAAGTTTGATGTTCGCTTCTTCGTCAAAGCGCGCGCGCAGCTCGACCACCGCAGTGACGGATTTTCCGCTTTCGGCCGCTTCGATCAGCGCCTTGACGACCGGCGAGTTGGCGCTGGTGCGGTAGAGCGTCTGTTTAATAGAAATCACGTTCTCGTCCGCAGCCGCCTGCCGGATGAACTGCATCACGACATCGAATGATTCATAAGGATGGTGGACGATAAGGTCTTTCGCCTGCACCGCCGCGAACACGTCGCCGTTGTGGTCGTTGATGCGCTCGGGGTGGCGCGGGGTATAGGGCTTGAATTTCAGGTCGTGCCTGTCAATCGCGCACAGCTCATTCAGGTCGGTCAGGCCGACCATGCCCGTGATCTGGAACACGTTGCGGTTCAGCACCTTGAGGCTGGAGGTGAGGAACTTGCGCAGCTCCGTCGGCATGCTCTTGTTCAGGAAAAGCCCGATGACCGAGCCACGGCGGCGGGACTTGATGGCGCTTTCGTAATGCTTCACCAGATCTTCCGCTTCGTCGGAAATGGTCAGATCGCTGTCGCGCAGCACCTGAAAGAAACCGCTTTCCACGGCATGATAGCCGGGGAAGAAGTTGGGCAGGAAGCTGTCGAGCACGTCCTCGAGCGCAATCACGCGCGCGGCGGAGCCGGAAAGGCGGATAAAGCGCGGCAGTTTTGCTGGCAGCAAAATCAATGCCGTCATACGCGCAGCAGCCGCGTCGTCTTCCAGGGTGTAAATCGCCGTCAGGCTCTTGTTCGGCAGGAAGGGAAACGGGTGCGCGGGGTCGATGGCGATGGGCGTGAGCGTCGGGAAGATGTTGGCGAGGAAGTAGCTCTCCACCCATTTCTTCTCGATGAGGGTTAATTCCTCCGCCGCCACAACCTTGATGTTTTCTTTTTCGAGGCCGTGCATGAGGTCGATCCAGCATTCCTGCTGCTCGTCCATCATCTTGCGCGCGAGTTTCAGAAGCGGGCCAATTTGTTCACTCGCCGTCTGCCCGTCCTCGCTCAAGGACTGGATGCCGCGCGCGATCTGGTCGTGCAGGCCCGCCACGCGGACCATGAAAAACTCTTCGAGGTTCGAGGCGGAGATGGACAGAAACCGCACGCGCTCGAGCAGCGGGTTCGCAGGCACACGTGCCTCGGACAAAACGCGGTGGTTGAAACGCAGCCAGGAAATTTCGCGGTTGAGGAATTTCGCGCCAAGCGGGTGCGCCGCCGCTTGTGGATAATTCTTGTCCGCCTTCGCCTGTTCTTCGGGCGTCGGGACAATAATTTCCGGCAGGCTCTTGGCCGTGATGTCTGAATTCTGTGTCATCGCTCGTCTATAATTTCCTGAACGTAACTAGAATGATAGCATATAGGGGGCTAACGCGCGGTAAAGCGGAACATTGGTTTAATTTATTGCGTAGTTTTTTCCGTTTATTTCACGCTTACGGCAAAGATTTATTATTGGAATCCAGTAACTTGATGAAATTGCTGGGCTGCCGTTTTCCAGCAACTTATGTGTTCTAAAATTTCTGGACGCAGGTCGCCCGAGCCCCTAGTTTGGCTGACTTCCCCCAAAAATCAGGCCTTCTTCGCAAAAGCATCCATAGCGCGTGCCAGTTTGAAATCGCGCTCGGTGATGCCGCCTGCGTCATGCGTCGAGAGAACGACATCAACACGGTTGTAGACGTTGAACCATTCG
>JAYUPV010000279.1:0-4486 GCA_043759865.1 Alphaproteobacteria bacterium
GAGCCAATAGACTTTCTGCTCTTTCCAGTCCCAGCATGGCCCTTCCCCGAGGCTGGCAGCTGGCAGGGAAGCGTCAAGCAGTTCGGCTTTCATGGCGCAATTCCTGTTTTTCAAAGACACAACGAATTCAGCTTTCAATACCAGACTGTTCGGCTAAAATGCAACCCATGAATACGAATGTAAAATGCTTCCACGATATCCGCATCCCCATGAGCGACGGCGTTACGCTTTCGGCGGCGGGATGGCTGCCCGGGGGTGACGGGAAGTTCCCGTGCATCATCGACATGATCCCCTATCGCTGGCGCGACCAGATTTCAAAACGTGACAAGGCGATGTTCGAGCCGCTCGCCGCGCGCGGCTTTGCCTGCCTGCGGCTTGATGTAAGGGGCGCAGGTGAATCGGGCGGCATACTCGATGACGAGTACACCGAACGCCAGATACAGGACACGCTCGATGCCATCGACTGGGTCATCAAGCAGCCGTGGTCGAATGGCAATACAGGCGTCATGGGAAATTCCTGGGGCGGCTTTTCCGCACTCGGCGCGCTGAAAAAAGGCCACCCTGCCCTGAAAGCCGGCATTGTTTCCTGCGCCAGCGACGACAGCCATACCGACGACGCGCATTTTGAATCGGGCGTTGTCCTGTCGGAAAATTTTGTGTGGGGCATCCATTTCACCACGCTGGCCGCTCTGCCTGCCGACCCCGATCTTTCCGCCGCACGCGGCGAGGATTGGATGGGGGCTTGGAAAAAGCGGCTTGAAGCTGTAAAGCCCTTCCCTTCCCACTGGATAAAACAACGCGACAAAAAAGCCTATGCCGCCATGCGCAACTTCCGTGAGCTTGATGATAGCAAAGCGCCCGTGCTGCTGGTCGGCGGCTGGTTCGACCCGTATTCACGCGGCCAGTGGCGGCTGTCGAAACGACTTTCGAGTGAGAGCAAAATCATTCTCGGCGGTCAGTCGCATGCCTATCCCAACCGCGCGCGCAAAGACCTGAGCATGGATTTCATTCCCATGGTTGATACATGGTTTGGCAGGCATTTACTGGGCAAAGACGGCCAGCTTGCCGATGCAGCATGGGTCTTCACTCGCAAAATCCCGACCCCGCAAGACCCGCGCGCCAGCGGTTGGTGGATCGGCCTTTCCGACCGCAAGCGGGAAGACAGCTTTATCCTGCACGCGCCGCAATGCACCGCTTCACCCACGCAACGCAACGGCTTTGCCGAAACCTTTGGCAAATGGTGTCCCGGCTATGGAGGAAGCGAGTTTGACGGTTACGCCGCCGACCCCGCGCCAGATGCAGCGCGCAGCTGGGTTTATAAATTTGCGGCTTTCACGGGGAGCGAGATATTTATCGGCGCACCCTCGATCGACATCAATCATCCGGAAACCTTCAAGGGAGGCGTATATCTTGCGCGCCTATTCGTGAACCGCAAGGAATTCGGCCTGCGCCGTATCGGCTATGCGGTGATTGACGGACGCGTTGGAAAAACCGCAAACCTTGCGTTTTCGCCTTACGGCTGGCAGGCAGACCCGGGCGACCACATTGAAATCCACATCTTGCCGCAGGCCTGGCCCCTGCTCTGGGCGCCTTATCCTGCGGGTGATCTGCCGCAAGACTTGTTTGGCAACCTGACGCTACGTCTGCCCGCCAGCTGGCGGGAAGCGGATATCAAGCAGGCGCCGGACGCTCGCGCTCCCTCAGAAACGCCGTCTACATTATCGGGCAGCATCATCGAGAGCGACGGCTGGCGCACCATGCGTACCGACAGTCCTTTCGTGGAAAGCACTACGCCCGACGGTATCATCTGCGGCGAGAGCCTGAGCCAGCTGTATGAATACGGCCCCAAAGGCGAGATGAAGGCGCGGCTCAATTGCCGCTATACCTTGAACTGGCCGGGTCGCCGCGAAGGTATCTCCGTCAGCGCCGACATGGAAATCGAAGCCGTGGGCAACGCCCTCAAATCAAACACCATCCTCATCGCCATGCATGGCGAGACTGTGGTGTTCAGGCGGGAATACGAAGAACTGATGCCGGACGCACTTTTGCCGCCGCGCTATACAGCATAAAAGCCAAAAGCCGCCCCGGAGAAAGGCGGCTTTTGTTTCTCAATCTTTTCTGTTCGTCTTACCTGCCAGGCACCGGTGCCGGTGCGTGCGACACAGGAGCAGGAGCCGTGACCGTCGCGGTCAGAGCCTGCGCCTGACGAGCGGCTGCGGCGTTGAAGGCAGCCGTTTCCTCGGTGTTCAGGCGGCGTACCGAGAGCATCTCGGGGAAAGCCTGAACCCAGTCGTTGATCCTCCAGCGGTTGCCGTAGTAAGTGACTTGATACAGCGCATCCGCACCCGGAGCGACCGACGCGGTCACGTCATCCGGATAGAAAGTCCGACCGTGATGCGCGAGGTTCCAGATGTCGTTCGCGATGCTGGTCTTAACTTGGAAGATGGTCGGCTCTTCTGCGCCGTGGCGGAAGCGCGCGCCCGTCACAGCCCACGAATTGTGGTCCGCGCCATTCTTCACGTCGTTCAGGCGCACGACTTCGGTCTGCATGGTCGACGACATGCGGGCCGTATCAACCGTCAATTCGACCGCGTTGCGTGCGGGCATGCCGACGATGCCGGGAACCATAGCCGAGAGCATGAAGATGGTGGTCAGGCGCATGCCAAGGCGGGTTTTCGGGCGCGTTATCTTGCGCTCGCCAGTTTCCTTGTCCTTCTTGGTCGTCAGCTTTTCCTCAAGCCACTTGTAGGCGCGTACAGGCCACAGTTTGTTGAGGAAGTCCCAGGCGACGATGGCGGATTGCTTGACCAGTTCAATCAGGCCTTTCGCCTCTTCCGTTGTCGCCTTGACCGCTTTCACGCTTTCCACGGTTTCACGTACGTTCTTCACCGTGTCGCCGATGACCGAACCCGGGGTGCCGCTTTGCGTGGTGGCACCGCCCGACCGGCCGGCGACGAGCTTCGCCTTCCTGAGAAGTTCGTCGATTTTCGAGGTATCTGATCCGTCTGCCATTTTACTCTCCGTTTATACCTTGTTCCTTGTTACCGGTGCCCGCGGGCTTCAGCCTTTCTTGAAGGCTGAAGCTGCGGTGGCCGTCACGCCGGGCTTGTTCTCGTTCACCGGGAGGGCGGGCTTCTTCTCCGCTCCTTCGGGAATGAACTCGATGCTGCTCGACCGGCTGGCGGGGTCGTAAGTCGCGTGGAGCGTACCAGCCCTTTCCGGGTTCTGCAGGATTTCCTTGGTGACGCCTGAGGTAACGTTGCCTTCGATATATTTCTGCACCGAACGCGCGCCGCCCCTCGGGATGTACTCTTGGTGGACCATTTCCTTCATGTCATCGGCATCCATCGTAACCTTGATGCCCTTTTCGGCCAGCCAGCTGTTGATCTCCTTCAGGTTCTTGTCGGCGATCATCATCAGTTCCGGTTCGCCGAGGCGGTTGAAGCAGAAGATGCCCGTGAAGCGGTTCAGGAATTCGGGGCGATAGCCGCTGCCGCCGTTTTCCTTGTCCGGGTTCCAGAGAACCTTCAACGCTCTTTCCTTCGCTTCCTCGAAAGTGATGCTTTCATCCAGGAAGTGTTCGGCGCCGATGTTGGACGTCATGATGTTGATCGAGTTGGCGAACGACGCGACCATGCCGCGGCGATCAGCCAGCTTGCCCTCGTCCAGAATCTGGAGGAAGAGGTCATAAACGTCTTTGTGGCCTTTTTCGATTTCGTCAAACACGTTCACCACATAAGGCTGGCGACGCATGTTGTTGGTGAGCAGGCCGCCGTCGGCGTACCCCTCGTAGCCCGGGGGGGCGCCGATAAGCGTGGAGACGGAGTGCTTCTCCTGGTATTCTGACATGTTGTACTGCTTGAGCGAGCCTTCATCGCCGAACAGCGCCTCGGCAAGTGCCTTGGCAAGTTCAGTTTTGCCCACACCGGAGGGGCCGAGGAAGAGGAACGAGCCGATGGGCTTGTTCGCCTTCTTGAGGCCGATACGACCGCGCTGCACAGCTTCGGCGACTGCCTTGACGGGCTCCTTCTGGCCGAAGACGCGCTTTCCGAGCGTGGTTTCGAGGTTGAGCAGCTTGGTCGTTTCGTCCTGTCCGAGGCGGCTGACGGGAACACCCGACAGGCGGCTGAATTCCGCCAGGATGTTCTCGGGCTTCAGTTCAAGGCTGCCGTTGATCTCGGCACCGACTTTCTTGAACTCGACCTTGTTCTGGTCGACGAGGCGTGTCCACTGCGCGCGTTCTTCCTGCAGGGTCTGTTCGACCGTGCCCTTGAAGCCGCTTTTCGACAACTTGAACTGCAGGCCCTTGGTGGCAACTTCTCCTTCGGATTCTTTGCCTGCCTTCTCGTTGCTTTCCAGCTGCTTGCCGGCTTCGATCTGCTTCATGCGCTCTTCTTCGATCTTGCGGTCGATCGAGCGGATCTCTTCCTCGCCTTTGCGCTGGTCTTTGTAGAGCTTGCGCAGTTTCGTCTGGCGCGCTTCCCAC
>JAYUPV010000280.1:0-12508 GCA_043759865.1 Alphaproteobacteria bacterium
AACCTTTAATTGCCGGAACTCGAAAAGGCCGGAATTCCTCCATGGAAAACGTCACCAAAAAGTCGCTGAAGGCGACAACTGCAGTACAACGACCCGGCAACTTCAACCAGCGCCTGCTGGCGGCGTTGCTGGAGAATGGTGAAGTGGCTGTTTCCGGCGTGGTGAAAAAGATGCCGGGCCTCGGGGCCGATGCGCGCTTTGAAGAAATCAAAAAAGCCCGCGCCGCGCTTTCCGTCGCCGAGCTTGCAGAAATTCTGCAGGAGATGGACAAAAACGGCCAGAAAATTTCAGCATCCAAAGTCGTGCATGAAAAACGCAAATCGCCGTTCAACGAGCAGGCTTTCTATGACGCTCTCGCCAAGAATATCCAGACTGCCGAAAAACTGAAGGCGGAGCTGGATGCGCTGTATGAAGCAGAAAAAAAGCAGCGCGGCTATTTGCAAAAGGCCTTCGCTATTTTCTGCGACCGTGATCCCTTGGCGAAGGCGATGTCGAGCGTGGCGGAATTCGAGAAATTTACCTATAGCCATGGCATTAAATACGACACCACCCAGCAGAAACTGGTCGCCGGCGAAAAGCCGCGCTCCGGCTGGGACAAGGTGTGGGACAACCGTTTCCTGATCGCAGCTGCAGGCGGCGCGGCGCTCGGGCTTGCGGGCATCAATCTCGGCCTGCTGCCGTTACTGGGCGCGACACCGGGGCTGTTCTTCGGCGCGCTGCCGTGGCTTGCCGCGCCGTTTATCGGGCTTAACATCTTCAAGTCTTTTTCGCAGTACAGCATCATCAAGGAATCGCCGACGCTTTTGCGCTTTGCCGCCATCACGGCTGCGGGTCTTGGTATTGCGGCGCTGACCACCATCGGCATGACGCATCTGCTGCCGGTGGTTGACCCCGCAAGTTTCGCAGCCGGTGTTATTCCCGGCATGGGCAGCGGCGGTTTCAGCCCCATGCAATATATGCTGCCCATCATCGGCGCTTTTTCGGCAATGGCGTTGATGTACAAGCGCGCGAAAAACACCGTCGCTGGCGCTTTCAACGAAACTTCCGACAAGCCCGCCAGCAAGCTGAAAAAAGCCTATGACAAGGCGGTCGGGCTGGTCATGAACAAGCACACCGCCCCCGCCATCGTCGCTGTCGGCAAGGCGGGCGAGAAGGCGACCGATATCATGAACAAGGTCTTCCCGAAATTTATCGACGTGGCGGGTATTCCCGCGATTGCGACGTTGTTGTCCATTACCATGGCGACGGGCGGCCTCGGGCTTCTGGGCGCGTTCGCGGGGTATTACGTCACGGCCTTCACCGGCCTTGCCGTCGGCGGCGCTGCGATGATGGGTGCTTATTACAAGTTCGGCGCGCGCGGCAAGGACTTCAAGGAAATCAGCCGCGCGGCTATTGCGGGGTTCAGCATTTCGTCTTCGAGCGCGACCATGCCCACGGAGAAAGAAGTCCTGAAAAAAATCGGCGTGTCAAAAAAGACGCGCGACACAGTCGTGCCTCTCGGCGGCGTTTTCAACATGTATGGCACATCGCTTTATATGGGGCTGACGGCATTTTATGCGCTGTCCATGTTCGGCGCGACACCGACCACCATGCAATATCTTAACACCGCCATGACGACCATGGCGATTGCGCTCGGCGCGCCCGGCATTCCGGCGTCCAACATCACTTTGCTCGACCCCGTGCTGCGCCAGACAGGGCTGCAGACAAATGACATCAACAAAGTTTATACGATGGTACTGCCTGCCGACCGCCTGCTCGACATGGTGCAGACGGGCCTGAACGTGCTGGGCGATATGATCGCGGCCGTGCATCCCGACCGCAAGCGCATGCGCTATGTGCGCGCCAAGAACATCAAGAAAATACGCGAGCAGCGCCTCGCCGCCGCGAAACCCGTGCCTGTGATCGAGGCCGTGAACGACAATAAAAAAGATATGCTGACACCGGTTGTGCCTGAAGTGAAAGTGGCTCCGCAACAAAAACCGGCGGCACCCGGACAATAAAAACCGGCGGCTGTTCGCTACGCCCTAAATCCGGATAACCCCGACCTCGATGCCGCGCCAGTTTTTCTGGACGGGCAGGCAGATATTGCGCACGGCTTCAAGCACGCTGTCATCCGCCAGTTTGTACTTCTCCAGAAGCGCGAACAGGGCAGCCTGCGCCGCGCGGATATTGCCGTCTTCGACCTTGAGGGCGATGGCCGTGTCTTTTCCGGGCACGGCGCAGGCATAAACACCCTCGCCCCCGACCTTGCACATTATTTTTCCTTTTGCTGCTGACATCAGCGCCGTATCGAGCCTGCCTGTGCCGCCGACGAGGTCGGGATGCTCCACCATTGCCTGATACAAATGGCGGCAGGCGGTCCCGCGCAAAATGCCGAGGCTGTCAGGCTGCATGAAAGAAGCAAAGCCGTGCGCCATGCTCGCGAGAGGCATGACAGGGTTGGGAGCGGAGCAGCCGTCGACGCCCAGGGTTTGCGGGGTTATCTGCACGCCGCAGATTTCGCCCACCGTCGATAAAATTTTATGCTGCGCCGGATGTGCGGGGTCGATATATCCTGCAACGGGCGCGTTCAGGAACATAGAGAGCGTGACCATGCCCGAATGCTTGCCAGAGCAGTTGTTGCACAGCACGCAAGGCGGCGAAGATGGTGATGCATAGGGCGCATGCGCGCCGCATTCAAGCGCGTTTTCATCAAGCCCGATACGCGCGAGCCAGCCGCCGGCCGTGGCGGTGTGCTTTTCCTCGCCCGAATGTGAGGCGCAGGCAAGCGCGATTTCGGCGTTTGAAAGGCCGAAAGCAGCGGCAGCGCCTGTTTCCACGAGCGCAATCGCCTGCAGCGGTTTGATAGAGGAGCGGGGATAGGTCGGGCGTTCGGCGTCGCCATAGGAAGCCGTGACATCGCCGCGCCCGTTCATCAGCACGGCATGAACGGCATGGCGGCTTTCCACGGCAGGTCCGCGCGTCAGCTCCACAATCAGGGGCGGGGAGGGCATTTTCAAAGGGCCTTCAGGCCGTTACTTCACTTGGCGGAAATTCGCGAACTGTTCTTCGGTCAGGCAGCGCAGGGGCGGCTGTTCCTGTTGGTGCTGCAGGACATTCGCCGCCAGTTTCTCGTTGAAGGCGACGCCTTCCTCGCGCAGCTGGCGCTGGTAATCGGTGGACTTGGCGCTTTCGATCGGCTGTTGGGCCTTGTGCTCGGTGACGCCGTCGGCGATCAGCTGGCTGATGCGGGATTGCTCTGCCTTGTGGAGCATCACGCCTTCCATAATTTTATCGCTGATAATTTTCTGCTCGATCTGGTGCTGCTCGGCGAAACCCGTGATCTTCTCGCGTACGGCGGTTTGCTGCTGGGCAAAGGGTGCGCAGCTCGGCGATTGGGTGGAGGGCGACAGAGCTACGGAGCCCGATCCCGTCCGGGGCGATATGCTTTTCTGCACGGTTTCTTTTTCAATCGCCTGCTCGATTTCCTTGATCGCATCGGCCGCCTGCATGGGGGTGACGGGCTTCGGTGTCAGGGGAGCTGCGCTTTCGACCGGCGCTTCGATAGGGATATCCGCAGATGTCTCCCCGCCTGCTGCCTTGTTCATTTCCTTTTCCGCTTCCTTGGCGGGGTCGGTTTTTTTGCAGTCGCCCTTGACGCAGGACATGTCGGCTTTGCCGGCGGCATGCGCGGGCATGGGCATTGCAAAGGAAATCAGGAACAGAACGGGAATAAGATATTTCATGGCAGCGCCCCGGGGTGAATCGTAAACTCTCACCATTATAAACCTGTCGGGCTGTTTTGGCAAAAAACGGCTATACGTAAATCAATATAGGAATCAATGCGGGTGCATAGACGGCTTTTTGCATCCAATCCCGAGGAAATCCACCTCGTTGTCGAGCAGTGAGGCCTGCCCGCCATAGTGCTCGATGTTCCAGCCGATTCCGGCCAGTTTCAGCCGTCCGCGCAGCTCCGCGTCTTTGGTCGCCATATCCAGCAGCATGCGCTGGTAGATGAGCGTGCCGCCGTGATGACCGTCGACGAATTCGCAGTCTGTGCTGCCGGGCGGGCCGCCTTCGTGGTAGTCGAAGAACGGCATTCCCCTTTTTTCCGCCGCCGCCTTCAGGCGTTTGCGGAATTCGGCGACATAGGCATAGCCGCCCACTTTGCTCATTTCACGGTAAATCGGCGTGGCAAGAGGCGGGATGAAGACGAGCACATGTGTTCCTGCGGCATGGAGCTTGTCCAGCAGGTCGAGCATTTTCTGCCACTCGATCTCGGAAATAACGTCGCTATGCGCGTATTTCCTGTCGCTGTTCCTGACCTTGCCGATATTTACGGCAAACTTGAAATCTTCCGGTGCTTTCTGTCCCGTGACGATGGAAGTGTAGTAATGCGCCCCCGCCGCGTCGAAGCCGTCCTGATAGGAAATGCCGCCGATGCCGATATCGGGGGAATCGCCCCGCAGGATATCGGCGATATGCTTCATTTTCAGCCGGCCTGACAGCATCCAACTGAAAGGCTGGAACAGGTCGTTCGCCTCGATATGTGCGTCTTCAGGGCTGCGGTTGATAACGCGGTTTTCGGAATTGGGGTGAAACCACCAGAAATCCACGCCGAGGATGAGCAGGGCGGGGGCTTTTATTTTCAGCATCGCGTCCGCCACTTCGCTTACTTCTTCAAGGTCGCTTAAAGAACCGAGATTGATGAAGGGCTTCGAGAAGTCTTCCTGACGGAAGCCCAGCACGCGCGAGGAGCCGAGCGTGGTCACCTCGGGCATGACGGCCTTGTAGAGACGCTGCTTGAAATAATAGCTCCGCATCAACACCGCCGAGCCAAATCTCCCGCCGGTCTTCGCCTGCTTCGCAATAATGTCGTCAAGCGGCATGTATTCGCCGGAGCGCAACAGCAGGATGGTCGCAAAGCTGAAATACAGCGCGCAGAGCAGCAGCGGGGCCGCAAGCCCGAAATAAAAACGCTTGAGGGCGTGCTTCTCAGAACTGGAAGTAGAGGAATATCTGGCTCGGCTCATATAATACCTTTGCAATGCAGATGCTGAGACCCGCGCCAGCGGCGAGGCCGGGAAGAATCCCCGTGCGCCAGACCAGCAGGCGTCCGAGGCGGCTTTGTGCAAGCCCCATGCCGCGCACGCCGCCGATGCAGGGGCGGCCCTTGCGCATAATCTCGATGCTGTTGGGCAGCGCCCAGCAGATGATAAAGCTCAAGGGAATGATGACGCAGCTGAAAACCGCATCATGCGCGGCGAAAGTTGCGCGCAAGGGGCTGCTGCGCGACAGGAGAGCATCAAAAATCCCCTTTCCCTTCATGCTCGAGCCATCGAACAGCGAACCGATGATAGAACAGGCAGTCGCCATGTCGGGCGCGCGGAAAAATATCCAGGCGAACATGACGCACAGAAAAGTGATAACACGGCCGGCATAAGGAGGAATTTTGAACAGCCCCGCCTGCTGCCACCAGTGGTTGATACCAAGGAAAATCCCGTGCAGCCCGCCCCAGACGAGAAAAGTCCAGTTCGCGCCGTGCCAGAAACCGCCGAGCAGCATGGTCACCATCAGGTTGACGTAGCGCCGCGCCTTGCCCTTTTTGTTGCCGCCGAGGGGGATGTAGAGATAATCACGCAGGAAACGCGACAGAGTCATGTGCCAGCGCCGCCAGAAGTCGACGATATTTGCCGATTTATACGGCGAGAAAAAGTTGACCGGCAGCCGCACGTTGAACATTTTGCCAATCCCGAGCGCCATGTCGGAATAGCCCGAAAAGTCGAAATATATCTGGAAGGTATAGGCCAGCGCCGCAACCCACGCCTCGACGATATGCAGGTTGCGCGTTTCCGCCGCCTTGAACAGGGGCGCGACATATTCGTCGAGCGTGTCGGCGATAAGCACTTTCTTGAACAGCCCGATACCCAGCAGGCACAGGCCGACGGCAAAGTTGTACGGGCTGAAAGGTTTCGGCGCCGCGAATTGCGGCATCATCTCTTTGTGGTGGACGATCGGCCCCGCGATAAGTTGCGGGAAGAAACTGATGAACAGGCCGAAGTTGATAAGGCTCTGGTTCGGGCTCGCCAGTCTGCGGTGGCAGTCGACAAGAAACGCGATTTTCTGGAAGGTGAAAAAAGAAATACCAAGCGGCAGCAATATATGCGGCACGATAAGGTCGCTTCCCGTCAGCTGGTTTGCGGCGGTCACAAGAAAGCCGGTGTATTTGTAATAAACCAGCAGCGAAAGATTGGCCGCGATACCGACAAATAGTGTTTTCCTGTCCGGCTTCATATAAAGGTAGCGGCCGAGGTAATAGTTGAACAGCATCAGCCCCAAAATCAGCCCGACATAAACAGGGCTCCACCAGCCGTAAAAGAACAGGGACGCAAGAAACAGCCAGAGCTGGGAGGGCAGCTTACCGAGATACCGCAGGATAAAAAAATACCCCGCAAGGGCGACCGGCAGGAAGGCAAACAGGAATGTGGCCGAGTTGAAAAGCATCCGTTTTTTTCTTTTATATCAGGGTCACAATGTTTCTCACGAAGTACAGAGTCTGTCACGGGTAAAAGAATATTACCTTTTGGTTTTACTCAATTTTTATGCATTTTTGGCAATATGTTAAATTAAAGTTATTACAATAGAGAGATAAAGGCCAATCAAGAAATCTGGGGAATCACATCAATGGCGGGCAGGGGAAAAAAACGCCCAATGCACCGGGTCGCTCAAAGGAGCGCGGTCACACGCCTGTCCCTTTTCAGCTCGGCCGCGCGGCTCGTGCCGCTCAAGTTTACGTCCCTCGCCGTCGCGGGGTTGCTCGTCAGCACGCATCCGGGGGAAGCGTTTGCGGTTGACGCACTTGCAACCCCGCAGGGCGGCAACGTCGTCGCAGGGCAGGCGGGCATCAGCAACAACGGCAGGGGCGTCCTGACCGTTACGCAGACAACCAACCGCGCCGTCATCGACTGGACCTCTTTCAATATCGGCACGAAGGCCACGGCCGAATTCAAGCAGCCCACCACCGGCTCCATCGCCGTCAACCGTGTGACGGGCGGCGGCGACCCGACGCAAATTCTGGGCTCGCTGAGATCCAACGGCAAGGTTTTCGTTCTCGACCCTAACGGCGTCATCATCGGCAAGACGGCGCGAGTCGATGTCGGCGGCCTGGTGGCCTCCACGGGAAAAATCAATGTTACCGCCTTTATGTCGGGCAGCAATGTGCTTGATCTCACGGATATGGGCGCGGGCAGTGTCGAGAACCGCGGGACGATTACGGTGAGAGCGGGCGGCCTTGCCGCCTTCGTCGCGCCGCATGTGGTCAACAGCGGCACGATCACGGCCAATCTCGGCCGCGTGGCGCTGGCCTCGGGCAGCGCGGTTACGGTCGACCTTTACGGCGACCAGCTGGTGTCCATCGCTGTTACGAATGGCATCGAACATGCCCTGGTCGAGCATTCAGGCAGGATACAGGCCGATGGCGGCACCGTCACCATGACCACACAGGCGGCACGGTCGATTGTCGACGATGTGATCAACATGAGCGGTACTATCCGCGCCCGTAGCGTGGGCGAGCATAACGGTAAAATCGTGCTGCGCGGCTCCGATGCGGGCACCGTGCGCGTGTCGGGCGCTCTTGACGCAACCGGCGGTGCGAAACTCAAAGGCGGCTTTGTCGAGGTCACGGGCTACGAGGTCAAACTGGAAGGCGAAACCATCGACGCTTCCGGCGATACCGGCGGAGGCGAAGTTTATATCGGCGGCGGTCTTTACGGCGATATCGGCAGCGTGCGTTCGGCGACCAACACCACGGTGTCGGCCACCACCACCATCAACGCCAACGCGACCGGCAAGGGAGACGGCGGCACGGTCGTCGTCTGGGGCAACAATCACACGAATTTCTACGGCAAGATAAATTCCAAAGGCGGCGCGAAAGGCGGCAATGGCGGTTTTGTCGAGGTGTCGACGGGCGAGGGCGTTGTCTTCGAGGGTCTGGTCAACACGACAGCCCCGAAAGGCAAGGTCGGCACGCTGCTGATCGACCCCGCGAGCGTCAGCATCGGCAACGCAGCACCCGCGCCCGACGGCAGCTATCTCAACGCCGCGAACATCGCCCAGACCCTGTATTTCACCACGGTTAACGTGACAGCCGACAGCAACATCGATATCGTTGACAATATCGACGTCGCGCATTCGGCTTTCGGCGTCAATTCCTTTGGCCTGACGCTTTCGGCGCCCACCATCAACCTCCTGCATAACGTGATGATCGGCAACAGCACGCTCGGCCTCAATGCCGCCACCGTCAATCTTGCGGGCAGCGTCACCAATGTTTCGGGCGGACTCATCGCCGCGCCGCGCCTGCCCGGCACGGCAACGCAGGTCAATGTCCTGTCCGCTGCCGCGAGCCTCCAGCAGGCGATGGATCTTTCGTCCAGCGTATCGCCGGTAACCATTCAGGTATCGCCCGGCGCTTACGCAGGTAACCTGAACATCAATAAACAAGTGACCCTGCGCGGCAACACCGGCGACGCGCTTGTAGCGGGCGCAGATGCGGCAGCGGCCACTATTATCGGCCGCACGGCTGACGGAAACCTCATCACCGTGTCTTCGGGCAATGTGACGATTGAAGGCTTCAACCTTTCCGCGCAAGTCGCAGGCGGCTTGAACGACAGCAATAATGCCATCATCGGCGGCGGCGCGAACCTCTCCATCGGCAACAACAGCTTCACCGGCTTCGACCTTGACGGTGTCAGCGCCACGGGCAGCCTGAACATACATCACAACAGCTTCGCCGATATCGGTCGCGACGCCATTTCCGTCACGGGCGGTTCGGGCGTTACCATCAACGGCAACATCATTTCCGGCGCTGGCGGCTTCGGCGCGGGGCGGCATGGCATCAGCGTCTCGGGCGTGAGCGGCCTTTCCGTTACGAATAACATCGTCGCGGGCACAAGCGGCGGCACGGGCGCGGGCGGCGATGGCATCCGCATTGATTCTGCCAGCAACGTTATTTTCACCGATAATACCGTCCTCCACGACGGTCTGCCCGGCTCGGCCGGTGCTCTTGGCACAGCCTTCAATGTCATCAACAGCGTCAACGTAACAGCTACAAATAACCAGATACTTCCGGTGCCGACACCAACACCGACACCAACACCGACACCACCTCCTACTCCTACTCCTCCTCCTACTCCGACGCCTACTCCGACGCCTGAACCCACGCCGACGCCTACACCGACGCCGACGCCTACACCGACACCGACACCTACTCCTACTCCTACTCCAACTCCTACTCCTACTCCTACTCCAACTCCAACTCCAACTCCTACTCCTACTCCTACTCCTACTCCTACTCCTACTCCTACTCCTACTCCTACTCCTTGCCCTGATGATGGCCACGGCGGGGGTAACGGTGGTCACGACAACGATGATCACGGTGGGCATGGCGGCAATGACGGGGGTAACGGTGGCCACGATCACGACGATGACCATGACGGGTATGACAATGACCATGGAAATGGCGACCACAATAATGATCACGGCAACGGGCATGGTTACGGACATGACGACGACCACGACAACGGTCATGGCAACGGCAACGGCAATGGCCATAACGCGGTTGGCAATTTCCTCCAATGGCTGCTCGGCGTCCTGCACCATTAAGATCTTTCCCATAGCTTGAGGGCTTTCGGGTTGCGCAGGGCGCAGCGGCGATGTTTTTACGAATGCTTAATCATTGCCGTGCAAACTGTATCTGAGAGCATTGTGCGTTTCCCAAATGCGTTTGCGCGCCAAGGGGAAGTGGGGCAATCTTGAAGTGCATATCTTGTCCCCTCCGTTCGGGCTTCCGGGGGACTTTTTCAGGGGGTTTGGTCATTCAGGCCATGATTAAAAAATTTGTACTTACGCTGGGCGTCACCACGGCGCTTGCCTGGTCTTCTTGCGCATGGGTGTCAAACGCTTCGGCTGCAAGTCTTTCCGACAGCGTGTCGCGTGCTTTGTCCACGCATCCTTCCATGCAGGCGCGCAAAGCGTCGGAGGACATGGCGCAGGACCTACTGAAAGAGCAAAAAGGAGGCTATTTCCCGACCATCGGTGCAACGGCCCGCGCGGGCCGTATCAATGAAGACAACGACACAACACGCGCTATTACCGGGGGCGATGCAAGCTCGTGGCTCGGCGAAGGCTCGGTCAACCTTGTGCAGCCGCTGTTTACCGGCTTTGGTAACGAAAGCCGCGTGGAAGCCGCGCGCAACCGCCTGCAATCAGCGCGCTACGAGACCACCGGTGCCGCCGAGGAAGTTGCGCTGAAGGCAGCACGTGCACACCTGAACCTGATGCGGACAAGGGAATTGCTCGACCTTGCTACCGGTTATCTTGCAAAAATCGAGGAACGCCGCTCCAGCATCGCGCTCATGGTCTCCGAAGGCGCTGCCGACGAAGCGGAACAATTGCAGGCTGAAGAAATTCTGATGGCCGTGCGCACCACGCGCCTCGGCTATGAAGAAGCCTTCCGGCAGGCGGAAGCGGACTATATCGAAGTGGTGGGCTCGCCGCCCGACAACAAGCTCGAATTCGGTACAGCTGCGTGGGACAAGCAGATCCCCGCCTCTCTCGAAGACGCTGTCGCAAAGGCGGGTGTCGAAAGCCCGCGCGTGCAGTCGGCCGCCAGCACCATCGCCGCGCTGTCCAAAGAGGCGGATGTCGCCAGAAGCGCGCTCTACCCGCAGGTCAACGCCGAGCTGAGCTATCTGCAGCGTGACCAGAAAGAAGACCTTGGCGGCGAGGCCGCGAGCGCGCAGGCGATGGTCAAAATGTCGTGGAATTTCTCGACCGGCGGCACGCAGCTCTCCCGCGTCGATCGCGCGCTGTCCGAACGCCGCGAGGCGCAGGCAAGGCGCGAAGGGGCGAAACGCATGGCGGAGCATGACGTGCGCCAGAAATACACCTCGATGCAGATTGTGGACAAGCAATTTACGCTGATGAAGGAACGCGAAGACGCGGCCGAGAAAATCGTCGCCAACTATACTGTGCAGTTCGAGGGCGGCAAGCAGACCAATTTGCAGCTCATCAATGCCAATTCGCGCCTGTTTGACGCAAAGGCCGGCCGCACCGACGCGCATTACCGTCGGCTGCTGTCGCGCTTTGAATTGCTGAACGTCATGGGGCGCCTGCGTGAATCCTTCGGCGGCATGCCCAAGGCCGCGCCGGTCAAGACCGGACAGCGGTAACGGGGCCGGCATGGCGGAGCCTCTCCCGAAATCCGGCGACCAGCAAGAAACCAAAGCACCTGCCAACCCGCTGCTCGACTCCCTCGTGTATGTCACGGGATTTTTCGGCCATGCCCGTTCGGCTGAATCGCTGGTGGTGGGGCTTGCCGCCGAAAAAGGCAACATGACACCGAAAATTTTCTGCCAGGCTGCGGAGCGCGCCGGTTTCCGTGCGCGGGTCATGAAACGCGCGCTGTCCGATATTCCGTCCGAAGTGCTGCCCGCGATTGCGCTGCTGAAATCACGCGCCGCCGTTGTCATCCTGCGGCGCGGCGACAAGGGCCAGCTGCAGGTCATGGACCCCTCGACGCGCACAGAGCGGTCCGTGTCCCAAAAAGATTTCGCGAAAGACTATGCCGGTTACGCTCTTTACATCAGGCCGGATTACGAGGAAAGAGAGGGCGGCAGCGTGCCTCTTGCCCGGCACTGGCTCTGGTCGAACGTGGTCGAGAATGCGGGCGTTTATGTGCGCGTGCTGGTGGCGTCGTTCCTCATCAACTGCTTTGCGCTCACCAGTCCTTTGTTTATCATGAATTTCTACAATCGCGTGCTGCCGAACGATGCCGTGGAAACAGGCTGGGTGCTGGCAACGGGCGCGGCAATCGTGTTCCTGTTCGATTTTATTATCCGTACACTACGCAGCTATTTCATCGACCTAGCCGGCCGCCGGTCGGATGTTATCGTCGGCCAGCGGCTGTATAATCAAGTGCTCGATATGCGCCTTGGCCTGCGCAGCGGTTCGACGGGGGCTTTCGCCAATACCTTGCGCGACTTCGATAGTTTGCGCGAGTTTTTCAATTCCGCCACCATGACGGGTCTTGTGGATCTGCCCTTTTCACTGCTGTTCATCGCCGCTATATGGGTGATCGGCGGGCCGAAGGTTGCGCTGGCACTGGTCGCGATGTATGCGGTGGTCGTCATTGTCGGCTATGTCATGCAGTTGCCGGTGCGGCGCAAGGTGCATCAGGCGATGAAAACTTCTGAGCAGAAACACGGCATGCTTGTCGAAACCATTGCCAATATCGAAACCATCCGCGGCGTGGGCGGAGAGGGCGCGCTGCGCGACAGCTACGCCCACTACACTGGAAAATCGGCGGAAGCGGGGCAGGACTCGCGCTTTTATTCCGGCCTCTCCGTGCATTTCTCCATCCTCGTGCAGCAATTCTCGGCCATCATCCTGGTGATGATGGGCATGTATATGGTCGAAGCGAAAGAAATGTCGGTCGGCGCTCTGATCGGCTGCGTGCTGCTCAGCTCGCGCG
>JAYUPV010000281.1:0-3149 GCA_043759865.1 Alphaproteobacteria bacterium
CACGCATGAACAGCAGGCCGCGATTGTGGAAGACTATGCGATGTATTTCCTGCATCCCGCACACAACATGCGCTGGATGCCCGAAACCTATAACCGCGCCGAGAGAGAACAAAAACTGCCGCTCTTGAAAAACCTTGTCGAAACCCAGTTCCCCGGTGCGCGACGCTTGCGCGAGAATTTCGAGGCGGCGCAGCAGCAGGCGAGGACGCCCGCCGCAAGAACGCCCGCTGCACAATCGCAGCAGCAGCGACCAGGCCCGGGCCCGGGCTTTGCTCCCGCCTTCGGCTAAGTCTGTGCAAGCCTATGTAATACCAAGATTTTATTTCTTCAAATAGACCATATGGTAAATAAAGGGTATTATCCATTTAACTTTGAAAGCCATGGATATGCCGGAGAACAGGCCAAGAGAACCGCGCCGTTTTGACACCCCGCCGAAAAGCCGCTGGGGCAGGAAACTCACGCTTGCGTTCCTGAGTGTCGCGATGGTGGCGGGTTTTGGCAGCCGCTTGTGGCAACCGGGCGATGAAACGCTGGTGCCGCCGGTTACCGTCACCGAAACAATCACGCCGCCGCCCGTCACGCCCGCGCCTGTTGTGGTCGCAGCGCCTTATGTTTCGGAGGTGGCGGGCATTCCCGATTTATCACGCAGCCTGACGAAAGGCGAAGCGCAGCTGGCGCAAAAACTTTTCGGTGCGGAGCTAGACACCGCGACGCTGCGCCTGCATTTCTTCGGCGCGGAGCGGGAAAGCACTGTCTCGGGTGTCGCGAAGGACGATACAAAGAATATCGAGATTTACGGCAGCCGCAATACCTCATCCGATTACAGCGCTGACAAGGATGTTTTCAACTATGGCACTTTCGTGTACGAGCTGGCACAGCTGTGGCAGAGCGGGCAGGGCGAACGGCTGTGGGCAGGCAGGGCGGAAGGGCATGAATATACGCTGAAGGAAGACGCAGATTTTATAAACTACGGTTCCGCGCAGCAGCGCGCGATGGTGGAAGATTATGCACTGCGTTTTTTCCACCCGAGCCACGCCACACGCTGGCTGCCAAAAACCCACAAATACGACACGCAGGACACCGACAAAATGCTGCGCGGCATGGTCGAAAACCAGTTCCCCGCTGCAAAGGCCGCCCGCCTCGCGCTCAGGGAAACCTACGCGCGGCAGATGACGGCGGGCGAGGCGGAGTTGGTGCGCGCGTTCTTCGGTTTCGAGCTCAACCCTGCGCAGGTTAAACTATATATGTACCCGTTCGCGGTCAGGGGCGCGGTCGCCTCGGTCGAGGGCGGCTATGGCGCGAATTTCTGGGGTGCAACGCAGCATGACGCCGATTACAGCAACACCAAAACCGCCAGCCACCTTGCCACTTTCATGCACGAAATAACCCATGTCTGGCAGTTCCAGACAGGACAGCGCCACACGCCGAACCAGACGCAGCGCCAATACCGCTACTGGCTGGATACAAAGTCGACCTACACCGATTTCTCGATCGAACAGCAGGCGGCGATGGTAGAGGACTACGTGATGTACTTCCTGCATCCGTCAAAAGACATGACGTATATGCCGCAGACCTATAACGAGTCGCAATTCGCCGAGAAAACCGGTGTTTTGAAAAAAGTCGTCGAGGCCCAATTTCCCGGCGCGAAAGAACTGCGCGAGAAATACGAAGGCAAAAAAACTGTGCCGAAAATCGCACTGCAACAGCCGCAGCGCCTCGCGCCCGCCTTTACCTGATAATGACCGATTGTTCTATCGAACGCTCGATGGTTTCGCCACCTTGCGTTGTGCGCGTGAGCTGGGCGATGCCTTTGTAAGTGCCGCGCTTCAGTCTGCCTGTTTTGTTCTGGAGACCGGTGTAGCGCATAATGCGTATCTGGCTTTTTTGTTGCACTGTGTCGCTGGCGGCGACGATTTTTCCTGACGGGTCGGTTACTTGCAGCCGCAGCCAGTCGCCCGGCGCGCCACCCACGCCGAGAAACCAGAAAATCAGCACCGGTGCTTCGCTGCCGATGCTGTCGGGCGATGTCGCGTCCAGCACCACCTGTTCATAGTGCGGTGTGGTAGGCGAAAAGCCGGCGGCATAAAGGAACACAGGGTTATACGTCACCGGCACATCCCACAGGCTGTTTTCCGTGCCGGTGCCGCAGGCGGTACTCGCCGCTTCGCCGGTGAAGGGGTCTATTGTTGCCTTGCCTTTCAGGATTTCAAGATGCACATGCGGAAAATCGGCAAGGCCCGACTGTCCGATCTCGCCGAGCTTCTCGCCCTTGGTGACGGTCTGGCCGGGCACGACGGTGACGCTGCCCTCGCGCATATGGCAGTAAAAGGTGCGCCAGCCATTTTCATGCTGCAGCAACACGGTGTTGCCGCATTCGGTGCGTGCAAGGCGCGATATATTGGTGTTCGCGGGGCCGCCGTTGTGGTCGGGCTGGTCGTTGCGCGTTTTCTGCACCACGCCGTCGGCCGATGCCACGACATCGACCACGACGTTCCGGTCGCGAATGCCGATATCGGTGCCGTCATGCCCGTCATAGGTCAGGTGGCCGCAGGCGAAGTCGGATGTTGCGCCCGGCGCGGGATCATGGTCGAGATGATGCACCACCCAGCAGTCGACGCCCGGTTCGCAGGCGGCGGGCCAGCCGAAAGTCATTTCCTGCGCCTGCGCGGGTGTTGCCAGCAGCAGGAATGCCAGCAGGAAAGGAAATATTTTCAAAATTTATTCCCCGAACTTCTTTTTCAAGCCCGCCCAGCAGTCGTTGTAATCGTTCTGCAGTCCGTGTTTCAGGGCGAAGGCGGTGGGTTTCATGATAAAGCGGCTTTCGAACATGAAGGCGGTCGCGCCCTTCATGAAAACCGGGCCGAGCTGGGCGTTGGTGGCTTTTTCAAAGGCGCTGGCATCGGGCCCATGCGCTGACATGCAGTTGTGCAGCGAACAGCCGCCCGGCATGAAACCGCCGCCTTCCTTCGCGTCATACACGCCTTTCACAAGGCCCATGAATTCACTCATCACATTGCGGTGGAAATAGGGCGGGCGGAAAGTATGCTCGGCCACGCTCCAGCGCGGCGGAAAAATAACGAAGTCCACATTCGCCACGCCCGGCATAACGCCCGAAGGCGAGGTGAGGACGGTAAAAATCGACGGGTCGG
>JAYUPV010000282.1:0-3862 GCA_043759865.1 Alphaproteobacteria bacterium
GACGGCAAGGAAGCCATCGGTTCGATGGGTAACGACACACCGCTTGCCGTTTTCTCGCAAAACTATCGCGGACTGCATCATTTCTTTCACCAGAATTTCAGTCAGGTAACCAACCCGCCCATCGACTCCCTGCGTGAAAAGCGCGTGATGTCGCTGCTGACCCGCCTTGGCAACCTCGGCAACATCCTCGACGAGGACAAGAGCCAATGCCAGATGCTCGCGCTGCCAAGCCCCGTTTTGACCAATGGCGAGTTCGATGCCGTCACCGGCTATCTTGCCGATAAAATTACCGAAGTCGATACAACCTTCCCCGTCGACGGCGGCGAGAACGCGCTGAAAGACGCCTTGGCACGCATCCGTCGCGAGGCGGCAGACGGAATCCGGGGCGGCAAGGGTCATATCGTATTAACCGACACCGCGCTTGGCGCGACACACGCCGCCATTCCCGCTATTCTTGCGGCGGGTGCCGTGCATACGCACCTGATACGCGAGGGGCTGCGTAGCTTTGCCTCGCTCAATATCCGTTCGGCGGAATGCGCCGATGTGCATCACTTCGCGGTGCTGGTCGGCGTAGGTGCGACCACGGTCAACGCATGGCTTGTTCAAAATTCCGTCGCGGCAGGTCTTGCGCGCGGGCTGTACGGCAAGCGCGACATGCCCGAATGCATGGAAAACTACCGCAAGGCGGTGAACGAGGGACTGCTGAAAATTATGTCGAAGATGGGAATTTCAATCATCAGTTCCTATCGCGGCGGCTGCAATTTCGAAGCGGTAGGGCTGTCGCGCGCGCTTGCCGCGGAATACCTGCCCGGCATCCCGAGCCGCATTTCGGGCATCGGTCTCGACGGTATCCAGCGAAGCGTTTTGACGCAGCACAGCCTTGCCTTCGGCTCAGCCAGCAAGCCCGAGCTTGCCGTCGGCGGCTTTTACAGCTTCCGCGACAAGGGCGAACACCACAGTTGGGAAGGCAAGCTCATCCACACCCTGCAGGGTGCGGTGAACACCAACAACTTCAAAACATTCCAGCGCTACACCGCCATGCTGCACGGCCAGCCGCCGTCGAACCTGCGCGACCTTCTTGATTTCGACCGCCAGCGCAAGCCTGTGTCCCTGCCCGATGTTGAATCCGTTTCGCGCATCCGCCGCCGTTTTGTGACTCCTTCCATGTCGCTTGGCGCGTTGAGCCTTGAGGCGCATGGCACGCTCAATGTTGCCATGAACCGCATCGGCGCGAAATCGGCCTCGGGCGAGGGCGGCGAAGACCCTTCGCGCTACACCCCCGATGCAAACGGCGACAACCGCAATTCGGCCATCAAACAAATCGCGTCAGGCCGCTTCGGCGTGACGGCGGAATACCTGAACCAGTGCCGCGAAATCGAAATTAAAATGGCGCAGGGCGCGAAACCCGGCGAAGGCGGCCAGCTGCCCGGATTCAAAGTCACGGAAATGATCGCACGTTTCCGGCATTCGACGCCGGGCGTCAGCCTCATCAGCCCGCCGCCGCACCACGACATTTATTCCATCGAAGACCTTGCCCAGCTGATTTACGACCTCAAGCAGGTCAATCCTGACGCGAAAGTGGCCGTCAAGCTGGTCGCGCGCGCGGGAATCGGCACCATTGCGGCGGGCGTGGCCAAGGCGAATGCCGATGTCATCCACATTTCAGGCAACGCGGGCGGCACAGGCGCAAGCCCGCAAAGCTCCATCAAATTCGCGGGTATCCCGTGGGAAATGGGCTTGTCCGAAGTACACCAAGTGCTGACCATGAACGGCCTGCGCCACCGCGTGACGCTACGTGCCGATGGTGGAATCAAATCGGGCCGCGACATCATTATCGCCGCCATTCTGGGGGCGGAGGAATACGGCATCGGCACCGCCTCGCTCATCGCCATGGGCTGCCTGATGGTGCGCCAGTGCCATTCGAACACCTGCCCCGTGGGCGTCTGCACGCAGGACGCGAAGCTGCGCGAGTTTTTCACCGGCACGCCGGAAAAAGTCATTAACCTTTTCACCTTCATCGCCGAGGATGTGCGCGAACACCTCGCCCAGCTTGGCTACCAGACGCTCAACGACATCATCGGCCGCACGGAACTTTTGCACCAGACGAGCCTTGGCGCGGCGCATCTCGACGACCTCGACCTCAACAGCATACTGGCGCAGGCCAACCCCGACGGCCGCCCCATGACCTGCACGATAGAAGGGCGCAACGAAGTACCCGACACGCTCGACAAAGACATCATCCGCGACGCGAGCCCGCTGTTCGAGCGCGGCGAAAAAATGGAACTGTCGTATCAGGTGCAGAACACGCACCGTGCCGTCGGTACGCGGCTTTCGTCTCTTATCACGCGGAAATTCGGCATGAAGCATTTGCAGCCGGGGCATATCACCGTTGCATTGCATGGCAGCGCGGGGCAGTCGCTTGGTGCATTCGCGGTGCAAGGTCTGAAACTGGTTGTTTATGGCGATGCCAACGACTATGTCGGCAAGGGGCTTTCGGGCGGCACGATTACCGTGCGCACGCCGGTCAATTCCCCTTTACGTACCTGCGACAATACCATTATCGGCAACACCGTGCTTTACGGCGCAACGGCAGGAAAAATGTTTGCGGCGGGGCAGGCAGGCGAGCGTTTCGCCGTGCGTAATTCTGGCGCGCAAGTTGTCATTGAAGGCTGCGGGTCGAACGGCTGCGAATACATGACCGGCGGCGTTGCTGTCATCCTCGGCGCGGTCGGGCCCAATTTCGGCGCGGGAATGACAGGCGGCATGGCCTATGTCTACGACCCCGAAAATAAACTGCAGGGACTTGTGAATGCCGACGGTGTGATTTGCCAATCGGTCGAAGTCGGCCATTACGCAGATGAGTTGAAATCGCTGGTCGAGGAGCATGTGCGGGAAACGGAATCGGTTTACGCCGCAGAAATCCTCAAAAACTGGGAACGCAGCCTCGGCCTGTTCCGGCAGGTTATCCCGAAGGAAATGGCGGAAAGACTCGCCGTTTCCCCCTTCGCCGCCGCACCGGCGGCTAAAAAAGCAGGTTGATACACCCTTGACTAATCACGCTGCGATGGTGAAAATCCATCATGGCAAACTCTAAACCCTATCCCGCTGTCAGCGCTGCGCCCTTCCTGTTCGGCCATATGCCGGAAATGCAGCAGGACACTTACGCTTTCTATCTGCGACAGCATGCCGCGGCGGGCGACAGCCTGCGGTTCAGGGCTTATCCGGGCATCAATTTCTATTCCTTCGCAGCGCCCGACGATATCCACCACATTCTTGTCAAAGCGCGCCAGAAGTACAGCCGTGGCGCGCGGTGGAGCCGCATTGTTTCCCGCATCGGCGGCAATGGCGTGCTCACCAGCACGGGCGAGTTGTGGCAGCAGCAGCGCAAGCATATCACTCCCTATTTCAACCCCGCGCATGTCGAGAAATACGCCGGTCGCATCGTGAGAAACACCTTGTCGCTCATCGAGGGCAGCCAGCGTGTGCAGCAGGGAGCCGAGATCAACGTCTCGCGCGCCATGATGGCTCTCGGGCTTATCAATGTCAGCGACATCATGTTCAACTACGACATGCGAGGACAGGCGGAGAAGTTCAGCGAAGCCATGATGGACGGTTTTTTCTATATCAACCGCTTCATCCAGAACCCGCTGACTCCCCCCGGCTTCCTGCCCACGAAAACCAACCGGCTTTTCAGGGAGAAAAAGGCCGTCGCGGACAAAGTGGTGCAGGAAATCATCAAGGCCGTCCGCCGGGAAGACGAAGACTGCATGATCGGCGCGCTCGTCAAGGCCGGCAACAGCGACCGGCAGCTGCATGACGAAATCATGACGCTGCTGATGGCGGGGCATGACACGCTTTCGAC
>JAYUPV010000283.1:0-5984 GCA_043759865.1 Alphaproteobacteria bacterium
CTTCGCCGCTTTTTCGATTTTGTCTTTCGGGCCGACAAGAATGGGCGTCATCAGTTTTGCCGCAGCCGCCTCGAACGCACCGCGCAACGTGTTTTCATCGGTGGGGTGGACGACGGCGGTTTTAAGGGGCGGGGTCTCGGGGGTGATCTTGTCGTAGATGTATTTCAATTCTGTGCGCTCCGCTTTTTTAAGTCATTGTTGTTTCTTGGTTTAAGCGTAAACGGGCAGCCTGAACACTGTCAAGTTGAGGTATATAGGTACAGCAAGGCAAAGAAGCTCTTTATCGTTATTTTTCAAGCACATAAAATATTGACCTTGACGGTGCATAACGTCGCGGCTACTTCTAAGTTCCATAATCCGGTAAAAGACCTGCACGGCTTCAAATCGGGAGAATCATATGAGCGCGCCTAAATTCGTCCGTACCCTGTTCAACAAGACCCAAGTTGCCCTCGGCGTCGGGCTTGCCAGCTACACCGCCGCCTTCGGTCAGATGGCCGAACAGCAACTCCCCAAAGAAAATCCGGACGATGGTTTTAAAGACCGCATCAAGCGCGTGTTCAATGAATCCGAAGTGACCTCGACCGGCTGGGCGTTGCCCGTTGCGAAACTCGGCGAGGCGACAACGCTGCGCACCGAAGTCGGCTATGGTGATTTCACGCCGGGGTTGTTCGTGAACCACAAACTCGCCGAAGGCAAGGGCGAGGTTGATGTCGGCTTCATGAATTTTTCGCAAAACGTTTTTCCGCTGGGCGATACATTGTCGTTCAACAGCGAAGGCAACCTTTACAGCAACGGCGAACAATCGGGCGACCAGCTGGGCTTGCGCTATAAAAACACGTTCGACCTCGGCAAAGGTGCGCGGCTCGATTATGCGGGCTTTGCCGGCATCGCCGCGAACGGCTTTTCGCCCACCGTCGGCGCGAATGCGGAATACCACCGCGACCTCGGCGGCAACTGGCATTTCCTCGGCGGTGCGGGCGTGTCGTATATGGGCGAGCGCGACGCAGTAACGCTGAACGGCATCGCGGCGGTCACGAAAACATTTACCTTTGAAAGCCTGCCCGATGGCCGCTTGACGACCGGCGTGCAACTGAAGCATGAATTCGGCGGTGAAGACGCACGCAGCCGCGCTCTCGCTTTCGTCGAATACCAGACGCGCCTGACGAAATCCGACGAAACATGGCTGCGTCACGTATCCGCGCTGTTCACCGCCTATGCCGGCACTGAAAGTCACGGCGGCAAGGCGGGCATCCTTTACACGCCCGGCAAAATGAGCGGCGGAAAAAAGGATTTCGGCGTGTCCTTCGGCCCCTCGGTCGGCTGGGATTCAAAACAGGGCGGCCCGCAGATCAACCTTGAACTGCGTAAGGGTTTCTAGACAGGTCTGTGGTTTAAGGTTAAATTCCACGCATGAAGATTTTTGCAGATTGGGGCAATACAAATTTCCGCGCCTTCCTGATGGACGGCGGCAAAATCGTTGACCGCCACCAGTCGGCCGAGGGCGGCATCCAGAAAGTTTTCAAATCCCCCGCCACGCGCGTCGCTGACTACAGCGGCTTTTTCACGCAACAGCTGGCGGCCTGGCTCGCCGCGCATCCGGTGGCGCCTGTGTACATCGCTGGTGCGGCGGGCGGGCGGGACGGTTGGGTTGAAACCGCCTATTCCAGCGCCCCTGCTAGCATTGCCGATGTGAAGCGCAACCTGCACCGCATCGCTTCGGAACATCTGGGTGCGGCGGCAGGTCGCGAGATTTACATCGCCTCCGGCTGCACCATCGCCATGAAAGACGGCCGCCACGACGTTATTCGCAGCGAAGAAGTCAAAAGCCTCGGCGCGCTGCTGCACCTGAAGCGGGACAGCGGTTTATTGTGCATCCCCGGTACGCATTGCAAATGGGTGGAAATCACCGGCGGCAAAATAACGCATTTCGAATCCGCGCTGACGGGAGAAATATACGGCATATTGTCCGAACGCGGCGCGCTTGCCGCGCTGTTCAAGCTCGACTCTGCCTCACAGCAAAAAGACATGGGCTCGTTCGACCTCGGCCTCGAAATGGCGGGGCGCGGTTTCGACCTGTTGACCGACCTGTGGCAAGTGCGCGCCCAAAAACTCCGCGCCACCCCGCCCCCCGCCGATATGCAGGCCTATTTCTCCGGCATATTGATTGGTCATGAGCTGCGCCAGATGGCAAAACTGTTTCCAGCAAAACCACCCGCCGTGCTGCTGATGGACGGCGGCGCAAAACGCGAATTCTACGCCCGCGCCTTTGAATGGCAGGGCTGGAAAATAGATACCGAAGTCGATAGCGAAGCCGCCGTGGTGGCGGGGCTTGGCGCGCTTAGCTGATCGCCTTGACAGCCGCCGTCAACGCTTCCGCCTTTTTCTTTACATCGTCAGCCGTCACGCCGGGTTTGTACAATTGCGTACCGACGCCAAAGGCGTGGCAGCCTGCGGCGTGGAAGGATGCGACGGTATCGACCGAGATGCCGCCGGTCGGGATGACCTTGATGTTTTTCGGCAGCACCGATTTCAGCGCCTTGATATAGCCGGGGCCAAGGCTGTCGGCCGGAAAAATCTTCAGGTACTTCGCGCCGATTTTGATGGCGTGGAATGCCTCCGTCGCCGTATAGACGCCCGGCATCATCACCATGTCATGCGCCAACGCGGCCTTCACCACATCGTCGTCGGTGTTCGGCGCGACAATCAATTTTGCACCTGTCTTGGCCACTTTTTCAACATCTTCCGCCGTCAGTACCGTTCCCGCGCCAATCAATGCGCGGTCGCCGAATTTTTTTACCAGTTGCGCGATGCTGTCGAAAGGTTCGGGGGAATTAAGCGGCACTTCAAGGCAGCGCCAGCCAGAATTAAAGATAGCCTCGCCCACGGGCAGCGCCTCGGCGGGTGTGATGCCGCGCAAAATGGCGATCAGGCGGCTTTCGGCGAAATAATTTTCGGCGGTGGCGGACACTTTTTGACTCCTAGTGTTGCGGGCGCAGGTATTCGCGCACACGCTTGGCGATTTCGTCCTTGGCAAGCTCGGGGCGGTCGAACATTTTCATGTAGGCGCCGACGCTGGCCTGATGCACGCCCATTTTTTCGTCACCCCAGATCACGCCCCAAGGTGAATGGATGGGCGTGGGCTTGATGACAAGCGCTGCTTGGCGTTTTGCAAGCTCCGCTGCGTCCACCTCCATGTCGAGCTTGCGGCCTGCGACATCGAGCGTCACCCAGTCGCCTGTTTTGACAAGCGCAAGCGGCCCGCCTGCCGCCGCTTCCGGCGACACATGCAGTACATGGCAGCCATAGGCCGTGCCGCTCATGCGCGCGTCCGACACCGTCACCATCGCCTTTACGCCCTTTGCCAGCAGATAGCCGGGCGGGCGCACGTTGCCGACCTCGGGCATGCCCGGATAGCCAAGCGGCCCGCAGTTGCGGAGGATAAGAACGTTATCGGGCGTGATGTTTTGGGCTTTGTCGTCAATGCGCTTGTGGTAATCCTCGATGCTGTCGAACACCACGGCCTGACCGCGATGTTGCAGCAGATGTTTTTCATGTACGGCGGAAACTTTTATCACCGCGCCGTCGGGGCAGAGGTTGCCCTTCAAAATCACGATGCCGCCGGTCGGCAGCAGCGGTTCTTTCACGGTTTTAATGATATTCGTATCGGTATACGGGTCGCGCGCGGCGAGTTCTTCGCGCATCGTCTTGCCCGTGCACCATTTTACGTCGTCTTTAACGTATCCTGCGGCTGCAAGCTCGCGCAGCACGGCGGGCATGCCGCCTGCGCGGAAATATTCTTCCATCAAAAACGCGCCCGAGGGCTTCACGTTTACCAGCAGCGGCACATTCGCGCCGAATTCCTGCCAGTCCTCGATGGTGAAATCAATATCGGCCATATTGGCAATGGCGAGCAAATGCACCACGGCGTTTGTCGATCCGCCAATCGCCGCATTCGCCGCGACGGCGTTGAGGAACGATTGACGCGTGACGAAGCTGCTCGGGCGGCGGTCGTCCAGCACCATCGAAACAGACTCCACGCCCGCGCGGTAACTGTAATGCGCGCGTTCCGCCATGGGGGCGGGGATGGATGACGAGCCGAACAGGGTGAGGCCGAGCGCCTCCGCCATGCTGTTGAGCGTGCTTGCCGTTCCCATGCTCATGCAATGCCCCGCGCTCGGTTGTGCGGCGCAGGAACGTATCATCAATTCATCTTCGGTAATTTTTCCGGCGGCCAGCAGTTCGCGGTTTTTCCACAGGTGAACGCCGGAGGCCGATTGTTCGCCGTGGTAATAGCCGTTCAGCATCGGGCCGGATGAGGCGACGATGGTCGGCAAATCCGTCAGCAGCGTCGCCATCAGCCCCGCAGGCACGGTTTTGTCGCAGCCGGTCAGCAGCACGAGGCCGTCCATCGGGTTCGCGATAATGGTTTCAATAAGCGACAGCGCGGTCAGGTTACGCATGTACATCGAAGTCGGGCGCGTCAAAGGCTCGCCAAGCGGCGGCGAAACATCGAAGCGGAACGGAATGCCGCCCGCCGCGCGCACGCCCTCGGCCACGCGGTCGCCAAGGTGGTGGTCCTGCATCGCCTGACAGGGGTTCAGGTCGCCGCCGAATTTGCAAACGCCGATCACCGGCCTGCGCCCGCTTTGCGTGCGGTCGGCGAGAGGATGCCCCGATGTCGCGCAAAGTTCTTCCATGGTGAATTTCGAATTCACCATCTTGCCCGTGTGGTGCGCGCGCACATCGACGGCGGCGGCCTGCCCGAACCAGTAATCGCTGCGGAGGAAGACTTTTTTAGCTGACATGTTCTACACTTTTCACATAATAATTCAGGCGCTGAGGCGGCATTGACCCCGCCATATATATATGTCATAAGGTCAACCCCAACACCACATTTTTGACCTTTAGCCGGAAGTGAGCCGATGAGCAACAAGCCATCCAAAACTGACCCGTTTTTCAACAAATCCGACCTGACGCTCGAAAAAGCGAAAGAGATTGTGAAAGAGGGGTTGAGCGGTGCCGATTACGGCGAGTTCTATCACGAAATGGTTTCACGCCAGCGTCTCGTCAAGGACAAGGGCGAATTTACCGCCGTGTCGACCGGCGACAGCAAAGAAGGCTTCGGCTTCCGCGTGGGACAGGAAGACCGCGTGGGCTATTCCTTCTCCGATGTGTTCAACGAAGCGGCGCTGAAAGACGCCGTCACCGAAGCACGCAACGTGCTGAAGCCCGGAGTCACCCCCGCCGAACGTCCCGTTTCAGGCAGTGTTCCCCAGCAATTGTACACGCAGCTGAACCCGATGGACGGTTTCACGCTCGCAGAAAAAATCGCCAAGATTGACGAAGTCGAAGCCTTTGCAAAAGCGCTCGACCCGCGCATCACCAACGTCACCGTCGGCTATACGTCGGAAAACAAGTCCGTGCATATCATTACGGCTGACGGCCAAAGCATGGTCGAAAACCGCCCCATGACCTCGCTGGTGGTCTCCATCCAACTGACCGACAAAGACGGCAAAATCGAAACCGGCACCGCGCAAACCGGCGGCCATACCGATACCGCCGGCGTGTTCGACGAAAAATCGTGGAAAGAAGCCGCGAAAAAAGCGCTGCACCAAGCCGAAGAACTGCTGATTGCCGAAGAAGCGCCCGCAGGCGTGATGGATGTGGTGCTTGGCCCCGGCTGGTCGGCGGTTGTGCTGCACGAAGCTGTCGGTCACGGGCTTGAAGGCGACTTCAATCGTCGCGGCATTTCCGTTTACTCCGGCAAAATCGGCCAGCAGATTGCAGGGCCTGAAGTGACCGTGATCGATCAGGGCGACATGCCGGACGAACGCGGCAGTTTGCATTTTGACGACGAAGGCACAGCGACCAAACAAAACGTGCTGATCGAAAACGGCGTGCTGAAAGGTTACATGCAAGACCGCCAGAACGCGCAGCTGATGGGCGTGGAGCCCACAGGTAATGGAAGGCGCGAAACCTATGCC
>JAYUPV010000284.1:0-2414 GCA_043759865.1 Alphaproteobacteria bacterium
GGGTGGTGCTGTATTTCTACCCCAAGGATCAGACGCCCGGCTGCTCGCTCGAGGCGCATAACTTCCAGCGCGATATTTTGAAATACACCGAGAAAAACACCGAGGTGATGGGGGTCAGCGTCGACAGCCCCGCCTCGCACCGTGATTTCTGCAAGGCGCAGGAACTGACCTTTACCCTGCTCGCCGATGAAAAGACCGAAGTCACCGCGCTCTACGGCTCGCTGATAAACCTCGGCGTTACCGCGCTTGCGGCGCGCAACACTTTCCTCATCGACCCCGAGGGGATTATCCGCAAAGTGTATACCGAGGTCAGCCCCGCCACGCATAGCGACGACGTGCTGGCCGATATCACTGTGCTGCAGGCCGACAAAAAGGAATAAACAGGACTCTTACTGCGCCGACTTCACTTTTTCTTCCGCGATCTTGCGGGTGAGTTCGGAGAGCTGGCCGGTGAGCTCGACCATCTTTTTCGACAGCTCCGACTGTTTGGTGGCGAATTCGCCCGCCGCCGACGCCGCCCTTGCGCCGATCTCTGCCGCAGCAGCCGCATCGCCCGCTTTGCCTTGCGCTTCGGCGGCAGCAGCCACGGCTAACTGCTGATACTCTTTCGACATCGTCTCGCCCTCTGCCGTCAATTTTGCGATGTCTTCCTGCACGGTCGCAAGCTGCTGCTCGAGCGTGGGCGCGGCGACCGCCGTGTCTTCCGCTATGGCGGGTGCGGCAAGCATGAAGAAGGAAAGCAGGGCGAGGGAGAAAAAGATTTTCATGGCTGAGGGCCTTTGTTACTGGATTGCAGGGATGCCCATTCTAGGACGTCCCGACGCCAGCCGCAAAGGGGGTTTCCGGCGTTCTTACCAGAACTTGGGCGCGACCCTGAATTTGAACCCGTAATGAACGCCGCCCTGTTTGTCGTAGCGGATTTCGGGGCCGGCGCTGTAGTTCACGCCTTTGCCGTCGGATTTCAGGTTGTTGAAATAGATGCCGAGCTCGCCGCCATAGGTGCGTGTTCCGGCATAGGCCCGGACCGTACCCGAGAAAGTGCCGACCGACGCGCTGTCGCCGGGGGTGGACGCTTTGCTGAACAGCGCGGGCAGGTCGAGCTGGGTATAGACCCGCGCATCGCTGCCGTTCCCGACATCGGGGCCGCCCGTGCGCGAATAGGAAACGCCGGTGATAAGGTTGGCGTGATTGCCGCCGAGGGTGAGGCCACGCGAGCCTTCGATGAATATACCCGCGCGCGAATTGCTTTCGGGGTAGCGGCTCGCTTTGCCGTCCTCGCGCTTGTAATCGAGAGGCACCTCGTAATAGCCGAGATTGGCGCCCGTCCGAAAATCCCATTCAGCGTTGCCAATGGTGTAACTGCCCTTCCCGATATGCGCCTGTATGCCGTATTCGATGCCCCGCGCCTGCCCGTACCATTCTTTTTTCAGCGGCTTCAGTTCGAGATATTCATAGGTCACGTTCAACAGGCCGTTTTCGGGCAGCGGCATCAGGCGCACTTCATAGCGCTGCGGCGGCGCGATCCAGATGCTGTCCCTGGTCACTTTCACGCTGTATTTCTCCGCGAAGAAATCGTCGACGCGCTCGTTCACGCCGCGCGTGTCTTTGGCCTTTTCGGCTTTGTGTTCGGGTTTGAGATCCAGCCCCTCGACCTGCGCGGTGCGCTGGCCGTTGTCGGAGCCTTCGCCGGGCGCTTCCTGCGCAAAGGCATGGCTCGATACGAGCGCAAGGCCGCTCAGCATCAGAGAAGAAAACATCGCTTTCACGCGGCGGACAAGCCCGGGTTTCGACATCTGGGTCACTCCAAAAAAAACAAAGTCTGACTTATTTGAGGCGAGACTAGGCCGGTTTCGCATTTATGTCAAACGATGCTGGCGCAATTTCCTGTCTATACGCCTATAATTGATGTTTTTCAAAGGCATGTGCCGGTAAAAATGCTACAAAAAAATGCACCTTGCCCCTTTTCCGGAGGTTTCCATGGATATTGTTTACGCGCTCGAACCCGCCCTTGCGGCGGCGGAATTCAGGGAGGTTCTGGTCGCCTCGACGCTCGGGCTGCGCCGCCCCGTCGACGACCTTGCGCGGCTCGACAAGATGCTGCGCCAGGCGGATATCATTGTGACCGCGCGCGATAGCAAAAAAGATGGCAAAAAAATCGTCGGCGTGTCGCGGGCGGTTTGCGATTTTGCCTGGTGCTGTTATTTGTCCGACCTTGCGGTTGATGAAACCTACCAGCACAAGGGCATCGGCAAGCAACTGATCGCGGAAACGCACAAGGCGGCGGGGCTGAACACCATGCTGCTGCTGGTCGCTGCTCCTGCGGCAGAAGGCTACTACCCGAAAATCGGCATGACACATATTCCTGCGTGTTTTGTTATCCCGCGCGCGTGAAACACGCCTATCCGACGCGTGAA
>JAYUPV010000285.1:0-13407 GCA_043759865.1 Alphaproteobacteria bacterium
TTTGGTCGATGCCCCGTTTATAGTTCTGGCGGTTTTTTCAAATTAAACCCCAATGATTTGGACACATACTTGAGAAAAGCGCAGCAGGGTGATTTAGAAATGCAAGATGTTGTTGGAAGTGCTTATTTCTCTGGATGGTTCGACAAAACTGAGCAAGGGAGCCCAAATTACGAAGAGGCGTATTTCTGGCTAAGCCATCCAGTAGCCTACGGCAAGTTTACGGGCAATTGGGAGTACGAGCAAGCCGCGGCGCACCTGACTACAGAACAAAAGGCTGCGATTGAGCGACGTCTCAAAGAGTGGAAACCTACATCGCCTCAAGAAAAACAAAAAAGTTCAGAGTAATTTAAGCCTCCTGTCTTTCCCGCGAAAGCAGGCATAGGTATCCCTATGCAAACGGGTCGGAGCAACTTAAAATTTCGTCATTCCGAGCGAAGCGAGGAAACTTGGCGGGCTGGGAAAGATCCCTCGCTTCGCTCGGGATGACATTCTCTCTTCGTTGCCGTCTCGAGGGCAACCTGATAGGATGATCCGGCATCATATCGGGGAAACCTCTTGGATATCTGGCATTTTTTCAATCAAGCGTTGTTCTGGTTCGCCCTGTGGCTGCTGGCGATCAACTTGTGGATTTTGTTTTTCAACGGTTGTGTGCCGAATATCCGCACGGCGCCTGCTATCCGCAAAAACATCATCGGGCTTATCCGCGAAGACATGCAGCGCAATACCGAGCGCCCCTACACGATTGTCGATATCGGCGCGGGGTATGGACAGTTCACGCGCGAAATGGCGCGGGCGTTTCCCGATGCCAAGGTCGTCGGCCTCGAAATTTCAAAGCCCACCTATTGGTGGTGCATGCTCATGAAAAAAACCTTCAGGCTCGACAACCTCGATTACCGGCATATCGACTTTTTCAAATACGATATGTCGGGGGTGAGCGCGGTGACGCTGTTTTTCTACCGCCTCGACCCCGTGGCGAAAAAGCTGCGGCGGGAGCTGAAGCCCGGCACTTTCGTCGCCTCCAACAAATTTCATTTGCTCGACAACTGGGTGCCGAAAGAAGTGCGCGACGTGAAAACGCGCTACCCTTGGCAAAAGCGGATTTTTATTTATGCCAGCCCCGGTATGGATGATGCAGGCAGGGACACGCCTATCCCGCCTGCTGCGCTCCTGCCGCACGGCGCAGGCGGTCGTTGATCGCAATCCCCAATCCTGTCTCGGGAATATCCATCACGGCAATGCCCTTGAATTTCCCCGCGTCAAGCTGGTGCAGCATCGAAAACAAATTCGCCGCCGCCACCGTCAGGTCGCCGGTTTCGCTCAAGTTTAAAAGCGCGCCATAAGGCAAATCTTTTACCGCCCCGCCGCCCCGTATGCCCATGAAGCGCGTAGAGCCGAAAGCCAGCAGCGCCTCGCCGGGTGCAAGGTCGACAGCCTTCAGCCGCAACGGCGTGGCAGGCGCATAGTGGCGCAGCAACTGCCCCGGTGATTTCGGTTTGTCGTTCACGGCCTCAAGCTCGACAAGGATTTTTACGCCAAGCTGCATTTCGATATCTTCTCTGGTCACGCCGCCCGGCCGCAGCATGACGGGGATTTCGCCGGTCATATCGAGCACGGTTGATTCCAAACCCACCGCCGATTTTCCGCCGGCAAGAATAAGCCCCGCCCTGTCGCCAAGCCCTTGCGCCACATGCTGCGGCGTGGTGGGGCTGAGCGTTCCCGATGCATTCGCGCTTGGCGCTGCAATCGGCCGACCGAGTTCTTTTATCAACTGCCGTGCGACAGGGTGCGCAGGCGCGCGCACGGCTTGAGATGGCAAACCCGCGCTGGTCAGCAGCGAAAGTTTCGCACCCGCAAGCCGTGGCAAAATCAGCGTCAGCGGCCCCGGCCAGAAGACAGAGGCCAGCACCGCCGCCTGCGCCGTAAACGCGACAATCTTTTCAGCTTCGGCGACATCGTTCACATGCACGATAACGGGGTTGAAACTGGGACGGCCCTTGGCCTCAAAAATCCGCGCCACCGCTTCGTCATTCGTGGCATCCGCGCCAAGGCCGTAAACCGTTTCCGTTGGAAAAGCGACAAGACCGCCCTCTTTCAGGCGTGCTGCGGCTTTGCGGATATTCTCATCATTGACTTCAAGGATGTTCGACATCAGGCGGCATCGGCGACATGGTTCAGCTTGCCGCCGACCATAGGGTGCGGAACGCCGGTGGTTTTGGGGAAGCTGATAGGCAGGCCGCGATAGCTGCGGACAGCCATATAGGCAAAGGCCTCGGCCTCGATCGCGTCGCCGTCGAGACCTGTGTCGTTGATGGAGAAAACCGGCACGCCCAGTTTTTCCTGCAGCATTTTCATGATGGTCTTGTTCAGGCGGCCGCCGCCCGCGACAATCCATTGCTTGGGCTTTGCGGGGAGGAAGTCAAGCGACTTCACCACTCCCGCGACCGTGAAGGCGGCAAGGGTCGCGGCGCCATCTTCCAGCGACAAATCTTTCCACGCGCCGGAAACAAAGGCGTTCCGGTCGAGCGATTTCGGCGGCAGCCCGCTGAAAAACGGATGCGACATCAACTGCTGCAGCACAGCCGCATCGACCGTGCCCTTTGCCGCTGTTTCGCCGTTGTTGTCGTGTTTCTGGCCGGTATGTTTCAGCATCCAGTCGTCAATAAGTGCGTTGCCGGGACCGGTGTCGAAAGCAATAACGGTTTCGCCGACATAGGTGATGTTCGCAACGCCGCCGATGTTCAAAAAGGCGAGCGGCTTTTCGCGCCCTGTCGCGAGAGCCTGATGATAAACCGGCACCAGCGGCGCGCCCTGCCCGCCTGCCTGCACATCGGCCGTGCGGAAATCATTGACCACGGGAATGCCCGTCAGCTTCGCCAGCAACGCGCCGTCGCCCAGCTGGCAGGTCCAGCGTTTGTCGGGAGCATGCGCCACCGTCTGGCCGTGAAAGCCGATAAGGTCGATATCCTTCGCTTGCAAGCCACTTTTCTTCAGCAGCGCCTTCACCACCTCGGCCTGTGCAACTGTCAGGTCGCGCTCCACATCGCGCGCGGTAGAAATTTTGTCGGGGGTGATGTTCAGCACGGCACGGATACGGATTCGCAAAGCATCATCATAAGGGACGGTCAGGAAAGCGTGGCGCGTAATATCACCCTCGCCGTCGGTCGCGATCAGGGCGGCATCAATGCCGTCCAGCGACGTGCCGCTCATTAAACCTATGACGCGAAAATTCTTCATAAGGCTAGAATGCCTATGCCAAAAGCCCAAGTAAACGATTATTTAGAACCGCGTGCGGTGCGGGCGTTCGCCACGGCCGGGACGCGAGGATTTAGGCTGCCCGCCGCCGAATTTAGCGGAAATCCGGTCAACGGCTTCGGCGATTTTCAGGTAAGCCTCGCCCTGTTCGGCAATCGCCGCGCTGTTGGGGCGGTTGGGGAAATAGCCCGCCATGTCGTCGCGGATACGTGCCGCCAATTTCAGCTGGCCCGAGATGTAGTCGAGCTGTTCGGTGGTGTAATGCCCCGGCACGGTGTCGGCGCGCATGTTCATGATAAACGCATCGCCAAGGCGGCGCAGCACGCGCGTCGCGGTTTCGTAATTGTACAGGCTGTCCTGCGCCTCGAAAGGCTGCTTGACGAAATGGTCGAGCACCCCCGCCATGCTTTCCATCAGCTCGCCGCGCTCGAGGCCGGTGCGGGCGGAATCCATGAGATAGCCGAATTTACGGCTCAGGCGTTCGCCCGCATTGATGAAGCTGCGGCTGTCATAGCGGTCCTCGATACCATCAGCCGCATCGTTGAAATCGCGGATGATATCGAGGTCTTTCCTGTCCAGCTCGTCTTCGTCGGCCATGCTTTTCTTTCAGGGTTTTCTTTTAAGACCCTGCCTTTATACGCTTTTGCTATATATTATGTCAAACTTTTCTGACGTAAGCCAGCATAAGATGTTGATTTAATAGAATAAAAGTGGAATTATGGCGAACGTACGAAAGGCAGGAAAAACATGCGCTCGGAATTTATCAAGGTCATGCAGGAACGCGGATTCCTGCACCAATGCACCGACCTAGAAGAGCTCGACAAAGCCCTCTCCGAAGGCGTGGTCACCTGCTACACGGGCTATGACGCAACGGCGAAAAGCCTGCATGTCGGCAGCCTGCTCTCGATCATGATGATGCGCTGGTTCCAGAAGCTCGGGCACCGCCCCATCGTGCTCATGGGCGGCGGCACCACGAAAGTGGGCGACCCCTCCGGCAAGGACGAAAGCCGCAAGATACTCACCGAAGACGACATCGCCGCCAATATCGCAGGCATCAAGGAAGTGTTCACAAAATACATTTCGTTCGATACCGGCAAGACCGGCGCGGTGATGGTCAACAACGCCGAATGGCTCGATAAACTGAACTACATCGAATTCCTGCGCGATTACGGACGGCACTTTACCATCAACAAAATGCTGACGTTTGATTCAGTGAAAACGCGGCTGGAGCGCGAGCAGCCCCTCACCTTCCTCGAATTCAATTACATGATTTTGCAGGCTTACGATTTTCTGGAGCTCAACCGCAAATACAAATGCGCGCTGCAGTTCGGAGGCTCCGACCAATGGGGCAACATCGTCAACGGCATCGAGCTTGGCCGCCGCATCGACCAGAAAGAGCTGTACGGCTTCACCACGCCGCTGCTGACAACATCTTCCGGCGCAAAAATGGGCAAAACGGCCTCGGGTGCTGTCTGGCTGAACGCCGATATGTTATCGCCGTATGATTACTACCAGTTCTGGCGCAACACCGAAGACGCCGATGTCGGCCGCATGCTGAAATACTTTACCGAGCTGCCGATGGATGAAATTGCAAGGCTTGAAAAACTGCACGGCGTCGAAATCAACGAAGCGAAAAAGGTGCTGGCTTTCGAGGCGACGAAAATGTGCCACGGCGAACAGGCCGCCACCACGGCCGCCGAAACCGCACGCAAGACTTTCGAGGAACACGGCTCATCGGAAGGCCTGCCCAAAATCACCCTGCCCCGCGCAAAACTGGCCGAAGGTATTCCGGTTTTCGTGCTGTTCAAGGATGCGGGGCTGGCGGCGTCCGGCGGCGAAGCACGGCGATTGATTGCCGGCGGCGGCGCGCGCGTGAATGATGAAAAGGTGGATAGCGACACCCGCGTCATCACCCTTTCCGACCTGAATCCCGAGAAAACCATCAAGCTCTCGGCAGGCAAGAAAAAACACGCGCTGGTCGTGGTGGCGGATTGATTTAAGGTTATTTCTCGATTTCGTATTCTTCAAGCACCTTCAGCACACGCTGGATTTCCGTGGCGCGGGCTTCGAGGATGGTGCGGAGATTTTTCATCAACGGTGCGGGACAGCCGTCATTCGTCCAGCGGCGCACCATCTGGTCCTGCACTTTCAGCGCCTTTGCGAGAGGCACCTGCCAATGTGGGCCGAAAGTGGCGCGGCCGATATCGGCCACGGTAGCCGAGGGGATGATGTCGTGCACGGCAGTTCCGGATTTTTGTTTCATGTCCTGCGCGCCTTCATTCATTATTCCCGTTACTCGAAGATATTGAGGACGTCGGGATAGTTTTTCACTGCCAGCGCCTGTGCCGATTCCCATTTTATCTGTACCTCGAAAGTGTATCCGTATTTCCCCTGGCCGTAATAACGCCCGCCATGCTTGGGGTTAAAATCGGCGGGAGGCAGGTGGAACTTTTCCTGCGCCAGCTGTACGGCTGCGGCGCCGGGAGTTTGGGGATTGAAATAAGGGGGTTTCTCGGGCGTGCAGAATGCGACGTTGAAGAAACTTGCCTTGTTACCTTGGTCGGTGCTCATTTTCCCTCCGGATCCTTGTCTGTTTTTGCTGGGCCTGCTTTTGCGGGCGATTCAATGCCGGACAGCAGCGGGGCGATTGTCTTGGCGACCGCCTGCGGCTCGTTGTCCTGCTCTGTGCTCTTGTTGAACCGGTTATCCACAGCAATATCCTTCACAAAAAAGGCCGAAACGTCAAGGCTCAGGCTTTTTGTGCCTGTTTTTCAGGAGTCCAGCAGGGCAGATGCAATGTCGCAAACTTGTCCTGGCGGATGCGCCCGCGCGAGGTCGCGCCGGGGTTGATTTCCGCTTGCGGCGAAGGGGATGCCGGAGCGGTTTTATGGGTGGTCATTTTAAGTATTAATTCCTGTAAAAAAAACGCCGCCGGAGAGAGCCCTCCGCGTTTTTTGCAAAACGGCGGGGGCTTCTCCTGGCGATGCTTCGAAAGAGCTTACGCTGCTTTCAGATTGGTCGCTGCGTTCTTGCCGCGTTCCGAGGTGATCTCGAAGCTGATCTTCTGGCCTTCGAGAAGGACGCGAAGACCTGCTGCTTCGACTGCGCTCATGTGAACGAACACATCTGCGCCGCCGTCTTCAGGCTGGATAAAACCAAAGCCTTTTTGCGGGTTGAACCATTTAACTGTACCTTGTGCCATGTTGGCCTCCATTTACTGTAGAAAACGCACTTTCGTGCAGGGCGCGCAGCACCATTGCGGCGGGCCCTTATTCGAAAATAGCGATGTCTTGGGGGAAAGCCTTGAGCGGCGAACTAACAAGTCAGAACTTAAAAATCGAACGCCCCGACATTACGGTATTCACACGGCGATAGCAAGGCTTTATTTTCAAGGGCTTGGCAGCCGTTGTAATCGTTCACTTTACCTGAAGAACATCTTTCGCAGGATGCCGGGGGCAAGCACGGCGAGAGGGTTGACCGAAACCTTCGGATCTTCCTTCGGGCCGGTCACGCTGTAAGTCGCGGCGAAAATCCCCTCGCCGCCCGCCGTCAGCACCGTGCCGATGATGGGGATGATGCTGATGATTTTGCTCAAATCGGAAACCGGCACAATCGTGCCGTTCAGGTCATAGACGTTCTTCCAGTTGTCGATATTCCCCTCGAAGGTAAGCCCGAGCGACGAGCCGAAAGTCTTGCCGTCAGTGAGCTTCAGCAGGCGCACGTTTTCGGATTGCGCGGGCTGGCCCTTGTCGAACCACGCGAAATCCACGCTCGCCTTCTTGAAGGCAAGGCCGTTGTCGCTCATCATCTGGAACAGGCCGACGAGGGAGAGCGCGTTGAGGATTTTTGCGATAACCGGCGCGTTGTTGATCCTGAAATTGTTGAGCGTCGCCGTGCCCACCATGTCGCGCGCGCCGCTCTGCGCCTTCGGCCGCCCGTCCACGCGTAGTATGCCGCCGCGAATGGATTTTGCGAAGCCGAAAGTGGCCAGCGCCGCGCCCGCGTCCTGCGCCTCGAATTTCAGCGAATGTCCCTTGGCCACCGGCAGGTAGCGCAGCGTCAGGGGCTTGCCGCCCGCCTTTGCGTCCACTTCAAGCCTGTCCATGCGTTTCCAGCCGTTGCGCTCCATCAGCACCTTCACGCTCTCGAAAAAGCGTTCGGGCCCCGCGATGACGCGGTTGACGGAAAGGTTGAGGCGCACGGGTGGCACAGGTTTTGCCATGTCGGCATCGTTGTTGGGCTTGATGTTGTCCTTGAACAGCGGCGAGGCGTCGATCTGCCGGCCGGTCACATTGAGTGTGTACCCGTCCTTGCCACGCGCCTCGACATTTACCGCAACGTCGGTCGCACCCAGCACGAATTGGCGGATAGCGGCTTTCCTGATGTCAAGCGCGCCCATGCCGTCAGACACGAAATCGATATCGCCCTTCACGCCGATGCCGCCGCCCGAAAGGTTCAGCCCCGTGATGCGCTGCAGTTTGTTGTCCTGCAGCACGGCGGTGAGCGCGATCTTGCCCTCCACGCCCGTTCCCTTGCTGAAGTTCAACAGCGGCACGCTGAAGCCGAGCGGCCGCATATCGCCGGCAAGCGACAGCGTGGCCGACTTGTCCTGTTTCAGCGAATACTCCACCGTCGCGGGCAGTGTGCCCGAAATGGCGAAATTTTCCGGTATGCCGAACTTGCCGAGCGCAGGCGCGTCAAGATCGAGCGACGCCTTGAGCTTGCTGGCAATAGGGCTGTCCTGATGGAAATACTTGACCCAGTCGAAATCGACCGACATGCCGGCGAGCCGCGCCTTGCCGGTCACGTTCAGCTGTTCGTTGGTAACGGCAAGGCCCATCGGTCCGCCCGTCAGGTCCATGCCGGCCACGACATCTTTCAGCAGCACTTCCTTCAGCTTCGCCTTGGTGCCGATAACGATGTCACGCAGTTGCAGCGCCTTGTGGATGGGAAATTTCAGGCCGATCTCGATCTCGGCCTTGCCCTCCACGCTGTCGGACTTGATGCCCAGCATCGCGGGGTATCCGAGCGGTTTTGAATCCAGCACTTTCAGCGCGGTCTTGAGCGGGCCCGAGACGGTGGCGGCGATGTCGATTTTCGAGCGCCCGCCATCGGCGATTTTATCGAGGTCGGTGATATCGACCTTCGACCTGCCCGCTTTCATGTCTTCCAGCTTGCCGCCCGTCAGGTCCATGTGGAACGAGGTCTGGTCGTAAACGGCGGTGCCGCCGACATCCAGCACCGGCGGCAGCGGCGGGAAGTAATTGACCTTCGTGCCGGTGAACTCAATTTTCCCGCCGAGGCTCCGTACCGCAATTTTTTTCTCCGCCATGGCGTCATACGCCGCGACCATCTCGATGGTGGCTTTTTGCGAGATGCCGGCCGTGATGTGTTTTACAATCCAGTCACGCGCCGAAGGCGCGATGGTTTCGGGCCAGTAAACATTCAATCCGTCGAGCGGCATGTTGACAAGCGTGCCCTTCAGCGTCGCAACGCGCAGCCCCTGCTCCGTCACAATCTGCGCTGTCGCCACCAGTTGCGGCCCGCCGAGATCTGCCTTCAGCTCGGTAATTTCCGCGCGCCCCGCGCCCACGTCGAGCTTGCCGCTGGCGAACAGACCCTTGATAGGCACGGGCGCTGTATAAAGACCGAGGATGTTGAACGTGCCTGCGTCGGCGCCAAGCGCGAAGCGCCCCGTGGATGCGCGGAAATCGGCGTCGAGGCCGAAAGACAGGCTGCCGCTGAAGGTCATGTCGATATCCGCGAGAGGCTTCAGGCTTGAGCTGCTCTGCGCGATTTTCGCGGGCACAAAACCGGTAAAGGCGACGGTCGCCTCGGTACGCTGCGTGTCCCAGTCGTAATTGACATCGGCGCGCACGGTGGCTTTTTGCGACGCGTCCATGTCGACGGTGACGAGCGACGTTGCGCGGATGCCGTTTTCGCCGCGCGTCACACCGATATCTGCGTTGCGCGTCAACCAGCGCACGCCCAGCACCCTGTCTTCATACAGCAGCGCCGCATCCGAAATCGTGACCTCGTTGAGGCCGTCGAGCAGGCCGAGGCCTTTTTTCTCCTGCAACAGCTTCAGAACGCCTTTTACCAGTTCGTGCCGGCTTTGCTCGGCGGGTGTGTCGGGCGGCGCGAGCGGTTCGGCGTCATCGGGCGCGGTGGTGCCGACATTGAGGCTGAACTGCCCGTCCTCCTGCCGTATCACGCGAAGCGCCGGACCATAGAGCCGTATGATGCGGGGGACAATGCGACCGAAAACAAGGTTGCGCTTCGAGAGCTGCACGCGCAATTTCCGCACATCGAGCACCGGCGTACTGTCGGAGCGCGCGATTTTAACGTCGCGCATTTCAAATTCGAAAGGCTCGAACCGTCCGCCCCAGGTCAGCTGCGCGCTGCCGAGCTTGAAGGAAAATCCGTCGACATCGCGGGCGAAAGCCTGCTCCATTTTTTCCGTCAGCCACGGGTTGACATCGAGCGGCCCTTGCGAAAGCCGCCACAAAAGTCCAAGCCACGCCAGCACAAGCACAAGCGCCAGCACGCCCGCGATCTCGAGGCATCTCAGCAGTGTGCGGTTGATATGGCGGATTATTTTTTTCATGCTGTCATCGTTGTTCAGGCCTGATATTATAGCCCGTTGGAACAACCCGAGTATGCCCCTTTGAGCCGCGATTTTCCACAGAATAGCAATAAAAAGGCCATAAAACGCCCGGCCTCAGGAAGTGCCGTGTGGCAACAGCTTATTATGCGCCACAGCCCTTATCTCACGGCTATCCACGCCGAATCCTGCGCTGTTCCGGCGGAAAACGCTTTTGCGCAACTGTTGCAGGAAACTCACACGACTGTTGCAAAAAATTCAGACGCTGCGGGTGTCATGAAAACCCTGCGGCAGGCCAAGCGCAAAGCCGCCGCCATCACCGCCGCCGCCGACCTCAAAGGAGAATGGAACGAAGCCGCAGTAATGCACGCGCTGTCGCAATTCGCCGACCTTGCGGTCTCTTCGGCGCTGCGTTTTTTGCTGAAGACCGCGCAGGCTGCGAAAACCATACGCCTCGATGACGCGAAGGAGCCGGAAAAAAATTGCGGCGTCAGCGTCATTGCCCTCGGCAAGTGGGGCGCGTTCGAACTGAACTATTCCAGCGACATCGACCTGATGGTGATTTTCGATCCCGCGCGCGCGAAAGTAAAAGTGGCCGACGAGACGCAGAACTTTTTTATCCGCCTGACGCGCGACCTTGCAAGGCTGCTCGACCAGCCGACGGAAGACGGCTATGTTTTCCGCACCGACCTGCGCCTGCGCCCTGACCCCGGCGCCATGCCGCTCGCCGTTTCCATCGGCGCCTGCGAAACCTATTACGGCAGCCTCGGCCAGAACTGGGAACGCGCCGCAATGATAAAAGCGCGGCCTGTGGCGGGCGATGCCGCGCTTGGCGCGGATTTTTTGAAAATCATGCAAAGCTGGATCTGGCGGCGCAATCTCGATTTCGCGGCGATACAGGACATTCATTCCATCAAACGGCAGATCAACGCGAAGCAACCGCATAAAGGCAAAGCGGGCGCGAAGGGCAACCTGTTCCTGAATTTCAACGTCAAGCTCGGCCATGGCGGCATCCGCGAAATCGAGTTTTTCGCGCAAACGCAGCAATTGATTTACGGCGGGCGCGAGCCGCTGCTGCGCAACCCCGAAACGCTGAACGCCCTTGCCGCGCTTGCCGGCACAGGGCATATCAGCAGCACAGTGAAAGACGGCCTTTCCGCCGCCTATCTTTTCCTGCGTGCGGTGGAACACCGGCTGCAAATGATCGACGACCGGCAGACCCACAGCTTGCCCGCGACCCAAAGCGCGTTCGATGAATTTTCACATTTCATGGAATACGCAACGCCGAAACTGTTTTCCGCCGACCTTGAAAAACATACTGGCGCGGTGCGCAAGCTTTATGCGGGTCTGTTCACGGAAAGCCCCAGCCTCGCAGGCCCCGGCAATCTTGTTTTCACGGGTGTCGAAGACGACCCCGAAACGCTCGAAACTCTCGGGCACATGGGCTTTGACGAGCCGGAAAAAATCACCGCCGCCGTGCGCGGCTGGCACCATGGGCGTTACCGCGCCGTACGCAGCGAAAGGGCGCGGCAGATATTAACCGAAATCACGCCGCATTTGCTCACAACCCTTGCAAGCACGCCGCACCCCGACGACGCCTTTATCCGCTTCGACCAGTTTTTGTCGCGCCTGCCTTCGGGCATTCCTATTTTTTCCATGTTCCAGCGCCACCCGCAGCAGATGGAACTGGTGGCCGATATCATGGGCACATCGCCCGCGCTCGCCGATCATCTCGGCACGCATCCGCAGGTGCTCGACGGGGTTTTGTCGCGCGACTTTTTTGGCGGCCTGCCCGACCTTGCCGCGCTAAAAACAGAACTGTCACGCCAGCTGTCATCCGCGCGCGATTATCAGGATATCCTCGACCTCACCCGCCGCTGGGCGCGGGAAAAGCGGTTTCATGCGGGTATCCATTTGCTGAAAGGGCTGTCGCCGCACCGCCACTGCGCACGCTATTTCGCCGATATCGCGGAAACGGCGCTATCCTGCCTTGTGCCGCAGGTCGAAAAAGAGTTTGCGCTGGCACATGGCGTTTTCAAGACGGGCGAATTTATCGTGCTGGCCATGGGCAGCTTCGCCGCGCAAAGCATGTTCGCCGACAGCGACCTCGATATCATCGGACTTTACAAAACCGCGCCGAAGGAAAAAGCCAGCACCGGGCAAAAGCCGCTGCCGCCCAATGTCTATTACATCCGCCTCATGCAGCGGCTTATCGCCGCGCTGACTGCGCCGACGGCGGAGGGGATTTTGTACGATGTCGATGCAAGGCTGCGCCCCGCCGGAAACGATGGCCCCCTTGCGGCACAGCTGGAAGGTTTTTACGATTACCACCGCACCAAATCATGGGCGTGGGAACATATGAGTCTCATCCGCTCGCGCCTTGTCCATGCCAAGGATGCAACGCAAAAAGATTTTAACAGCGAAATAACCGCCATCCTCTCCCGCCCGCGCGAGGCGAAGGCCCTCGCAAAAGAAATGCTCGACATGCGCGCGAAGGTGGAAAAACAATACGGATCGAAAAACCCCTGGGACATGAAATACCGGCACGGCGGGCTGATAGACATGATGTTCGCCGTGCATTTTCTGGTACTGAAAAACGCCGCGAAACACAAAGGCCTGCTGCAAGCACCGCTCGAAGACGCGATTGCAGCGCTCGCAAAGAAAAAAATTCTTTCTACCACCGAGGCCAAGGCGCTTGGCGATGCCCATAGCGACGCACAGGCCGTTCAGGCTTTCCTGCGGCTTACGGCGGAGTTGCCTTTTGATCCGAAAAAAGCGTCGCAGGGATTGAAAACCGCCCTCACCCGCGCCATTGGCAAAGATGATTTCAAGGCACTTGCCGCACGGCTGGAAAAATCATTCAAGGCAGGTTATGCGGCTTACTTGAAAATTTTAAGCTGACGGCGCTTTCGGCGCGGGCTTTTTCTCCGGCTTTTTCGCAAGCGTCGCCTTGTAGACCTTCTGGTCGATGGGCCCGAGGGTTTTTTTCAGGAAGGCGCGCACGGCGGCGGCACTTAGGCGCTGGTTTTTTGCGTTGCCGCCCCCGCCATGGCCGCCATCGGTGTTCACGTTCAGGAGCGTGAGGGAGTCGGTGGATTCTTTCGCCTGCAGCGTCGCCGCCATTTTATAGCTGTGCCACGGCAGCACGCGGTTGTCCTGCGCGTCGGTCTGGATCAGGATGGGCGGGTGTTTGAAACCCTGCGCCACATTGTGCAGCGGCGAGTATTTCGCGGCGTTGTTGAAATCTTCCTTGATGTCGGGGTCGCCGTAATCGCTTTTCCAGCCGAAACCGTAGAACGAGCCGATATGGAAGCGGTTCATGTCGGTGACCGGCACCTGCGACACGACAGCGCCGAACAATTCCGGCCTCTGCAGCGCGGTCGCAAGGGTCAAAAGCCCACCGTTCGAGCCGCCCTGTATCGCAAGACGCTTGGGCGATGTGTAGTTGTTCGCGTTCAGATATTCCGCGACCGCAGCGTAATCGTCGAACACGTTCTGTTTGTTCTCGCCTCTGCCGCCGTCATACCATTCCTGCCCGAATTCGCCGCCGC
>JAYUPV010000286.1:0-4530 GCA_043759865.1 Alphaproteobacteria bacterium
ATTCCGTAACCAGCATGACATTGACCAGAAGAATCCGCTTTTTGTCGTGCGAAAAACCTGCGCTGCGCCATCCAACACTTCGTAGCTCTCAGTGATACGATGAGTATCAGCATTTTTTGCTGACTTTACGCGCACTTGAGCAGTTCTTTTGCTCTTTGCGACCTCATTGTTCACAATAGTCTTGTGTTTTCGCCGTATGTTCACAGTTCACTAAACTTTCGTGTTTGAAAAATAACGAAGTTTGTAGTTAGTTTGTAGTGAACAAGTTATCACATAAATACATATATATCAATGCCGTACAATAAAATTAGAGAGAATAATTCATTCCCACTCAATCGTCCCCGGCGGCTTGCTGGTAATGTCATACACCACCCGGTTAATGCCCTTCACCTCGTTCACGATCCGCACGGCGCAGCGGCCGAGGAATTCGTGGGGGAGGGGGGCGTAGTCGGCGGTCATGCCGTCGACCGAGGTGACGGCGCGGAGAGCGAGGACGCTGTCATAGGTGCGGCCGTCGCCCATCACGCCCACGGTTTTCACGGGCAGCAGCACGGCGAAGGCCTGCCAGGTTTCGTCGTAGAGTTTGTTTTTGTGCAGTTCCTCGATAAAAATCGCATCGGCACGGCGCAGGATGTCGAGCTTCGGCTCGGTGATATCGCCGGGAATGCGGATGGCGAGGCCGGGGCCGGGGAAGGGGTGGCGCTTGATGAATTTTTCAGGGATGCCGAGCGCGAGGCCGAGGGCGCGCACTTCGTCTTTGAACAGCGCGCGAAGCGGCTCGACCAGCTTGAATTTCATGTCTTCGGGCAACCCGCCGACATTGTGGTGCGATTTGATGGTGACGCTGGGGCCGCCGGTGAAGGAAACGGATTCGATAACATCGGGATAGAGCGTGCCCTGCGCGAGGAAGGGCGCTTCGCCCGCGCGTTTTTTCGCGTCTTCGAACACGTCGATGAATGCTCTGCCGATGATTTTGCGTTTTTGTTCGGGGTCGGAAACGCCCGCGAGACGCTCCAAAAACAGCGCGCCCGCTTTTTCATGCACCAGCGGAATGTTGAAATGGTTGCGGAACAGGTCGACCACTTCGGTGCCCTCGTTCAGGCGCATCAACCCTGTATCGACGAAAATGCAGGTGAGCTGTTCGCCGATGGCGGCATGCAGCAGCGCGGCGACAACCGTTGAATCAACCCCGCCCGAAACGCCGCAAATGACGCTCTCTTTGCCGACCTGCTTGCGGATGGCTTCGATGGCTTCGTCCTTGAACAGCGCCATTGTCCAGTCATTCTTGCAGCCCGCGATTTTTAGCACGAAGTTCGACAATATCTGCTTCCCTTCGGGCGTGTGCACGACTTCGGGGTGGAACTGCACGCCATATAATTTTCTTTTTTCATCGGCGACGGCGGCGAAGGGGCAGGTGTCGCTTTTGCCGATGACTTTAAAGCCTTCGGGAATTTTCGACACGCTGTCGCCGTGGCTCATCCAGACTTGCGGGTTTGCGCCTGCCTTCCAGATGCCGGCGAAAAGGGGCGAGCTTGCGTCTTCCACCGTGATATGCGCGCGGCCGAATTCGCGCTTGGGGCTCGGCGTCACTTTGCCGCCGAGCTGTTCGCACATGGTTTGCTGGCCGTAGCAAATGCCGAGCACGGGAATGCCGATCTTGAAAATTTCCGCATGGGCGCGGGGCGAATTTTCTTCCGTCACCGAAGCGGGGCCGCCGGATAAAATAACCGCCTTGGGGTTCGCCTTCAGTATTTTTTCCATCGGCGCGTTGAAGGGCAGCAGCACGGCATAAACGCCGATTTCGCGGATGCGTCTTGCGATCAGCTGCGTGACCTGCGAGCCGAAATCGAGGATCACGACGGTGTCGTGCTGTTTCTTGTTATCAATTGTGGCTGGTGCGGATTTCGCGACGGCGGACATGGCGACTCCTCTTGAATGAAGCTGGCACATCATCCTAAAGCCGGGGGCGGGGGTCAATTGATTCGGGGTTTTCATAATGCATTTTCTATTGCCATTCCGAGCGCAGCGAGGAATGACAGCAGGGCAGTTACGTCCGCCGCTCGCCCTTCAGCAATTTTGCCGCAAAACCGGCGACGACGAGAAGGGTGGTGATCAGCACGCCCACGCGCAACAGCGATGGCGCCTGCAACCCTTGCCCTTGCGTGAAATCGACCGTGTCGACGATGACCGACAGCGTGCTGATGAGCGTGAAGGCGAGCATGAAAAGCCCGAGGCGCTTGCTTTGCAGGTGGTTCAGGTTTTCGCGCACGCGGTTGTAGATTTTTTCGACCAGCTCCAGTTTGGTGTTCAGGTTGTCGAAACGGTCGCGCGTGTGCCACGCCTGTTCGAGCGCATGCCAGATTTTGAGCGCCTGCGGATCAAGGCTGTTGTCGAAATCGTCATACACGGCCTTGAACAGCGTAACCTTGGACTGGTATTCGACGATGATCTCGGACTGGTTTTCGAGCAGCGACATATCGCGCGAATGTTTTTGGCGGTCGAGGTCGTTGGAAAGGTAAAACAGGTCGCGGTCGATGTCTTCCGCCGCGACATAAAAAATATTTTGCGCGCGTATCATGCTCAGCAGCGTGCCGGTCTGCTCGGGCTTGATGGCTTCCTTGTTGTACACGGCTGCCGAGTTGCCGTTGCCGGGATAGGCGGAAAGCCCCTGCGTGATGGACGTATCGGCCACAAGGTCGGCGTGCTCGCTGAAAATAAGTTTTTTGCACGCGTCCTTCAGCCGCGCATAGTCTTTCGCATCGTCGCAGGCGACAGAGAAAACGCGATGCACCCAGAACAAATCGCCCACGCCCTGCGACAGGCTGGAATTGACCCAGTAAACGTTTTTGTTGCCGCCGTGGAAATTGGCGATGGTGAATTCCGGCTGCAGCGCCTTCGCCACTTTTTCAAAAGTTTCAAGGAAAAGCGGGCGATAGGCGGTCAGCTCCGAGCTCGCCTTTTCGACGGTCACGCGGTACTGGTCGAGCGTCAGGTTTTGCAGCGCCTCGATCTCGCCGGTGAAAGTGACCGAGCCATAGCCCATGTCGTAAAGCCGCAGGTCGATGCTGGCGATGTGGAATGCGCAGTTTTCGCCGTGCCTGACCACGGGCGGCAGGCTATACGCCGCGAGCGCCGCTTCGAGCTCTTCACCCTCGAGGGTGCGGCCGATGAAATAGCCGGGGATGATGGTGCTGCCGCGCCTTGTGTCGGCGTCGATTTTCATGCGGTTGCCGCGCGCCTTGCTGCCCGGCGTGTACCACTCGCCCGGATGCGCGATGTCGATGCGGGTGGAAATTTCGGCTTGCTGCTCCGCATAGCCCTTGGCCAGCAGCGCGCGGCTGTCGATGACAAGGCCGGAGCGCATCGGCCCGTTGAACGCCATGTCGCGGCGGTGATGTTTGGCGAGGAATATTGTCATTTTTTGTCTTTCACGGAATAAATGCGCGCGCCCTCTGTTTTCTTCAGTTTGCCTTCAAGCCCTATCACGCCCGCCGCCTCGATGAACAGATAATCCCCACCGAGACCCGATGCCGCTATGAAGGCATTGATATCGTCCTGAATTTTTTTCTGCGACCGGAACACCTGCGTCTTCAGTCTGAAAGCGAGCAGATAGGCGGGGTATTCGGGCATGTAGCGCACTCTTTTCTGCGCGAGATAAACCGTGTGCAGCACCTTGTGCTGCGCGCAGTAATCGGCGAGGGACTTGACGGTTTCGGGCGGCAGGCCGTGGGGCGCGTAATCGTCGCTTGCCAGCACCAGGCCGCGTTCTTCCGCCGCCGCCTGCCGTTCATATTCCCAGCTGTTCAGCTTTTCTTCCCACGGCGCAGCTTCCGCCGCGCGGTTGGCCTTGTGGAAATAACCAATGACATGGCCGCAGGCGGAGGGGAAAAGCTGCGCGTCTTCCTTCATCAGCGTCTCGATTTCCGGCAGCTGCGTTTCGTCGCCCGCCGCCAGTTTCAGTCCCGCGATATTCAGCCGCGCCGCCGCGCTGCCGGGCTCGCGCCGCAGAATTTCTTCGCTTGCGGAAACGATGGCCGGGTCGTCTTTGAAACGGTCTGCGGCGGTGATGAGTTCGGCAAGCTCCGTCCGGGTAATATCGGCAAGCGGCTTTTGTTTCAGCTCGGTATAGCGGGCGGAGTGGTGCAGGTGGTCTTTATGCAGCTGTTCCCAATGTGGCTTCGCCGCCGTGCGCCATTCGGCGTTGAACTGCTGGGCAAGACGCGCCTCAAGCTCGCCAAGCAGCTCGGCGGCGGCACTGGTTTTGACTGGCACAGGCGTGATGAAGCCTTGCCCGAGAGCGCCCACGCGGTCCATGGTCGCGGGATGGGTGCTGCCATAGCCGGTTTTTTCTTTCAGCACGCGGTCGATCAGTTCCCGCTGGTCGTGCTCAGCCGCAAAAAATTCGGCAAGGCGCGAGTAGGGAGATTCAAACCCGATATTGGGCGTGGCTTCGGCGCGTTTCCACTGGTCGCGCCAGTATTGCATGCCGACTTCGTCGCTGCGCACCGCGACGGCGCACAGCGCGGCTGC
>JAYUPV010000287.1:0-6174 GCA_043759865.1 Alphaproteobacteria bacterium
ATCGCCGGGCGGATGCCCTGGTAGAATAGCGCGGTCTCGAGGAAGATCTGGCCGTCGGTGATGGAAATGACGTTCGTCGGAATGTAGCCCGACACGTCGCCGGCCTGCGTCTCGACGATGGGCAGCGCGGTGAGCGAGCCAGCGCCGAGGTCGTCGTTCAGCTTGGAAGCGCGTTCCAGCAGGCGGGAGTGGAGATAGAACACGTCGCCGGGATAAGCTTCGCGGCCCGGGGGGCGGCGCAGCAGCAGCGACATCTGGCGGTAGGCGACGGCCTGTTTGGAAAGGTCGTCGTACACGATCAGGGCGTGCATGCCGTTGTCGCGGAAGAATTCACCCATAGTGCAGCCGGTGTAGGGCGCGAGGTACTGCAGGGGCGCGGGTTCCGAAGCGGTCGCGGCGACGACGATGGAATATTCCATCGCGCCGTTGTCTTCCAGCGTTTTCACGAGCTGGGCGACGGTCGAGCGTTTCTGGCCGACGGCGACGTAAACGCAGTACAGCTTTTTCTTCTCGTCGGTGCCCTTGTTGATTTCTTTCTGGTTCAGGATGGTGTCGATGGCGATGGCGGTCTTGCCGGTCTGGCGGTCGCCAATGATAAGCTCGCGCTGGCCACGGCCGATGGGAACGAGAGCATCGAGCGCCTTGATGCCCGTCTGCATGGGTTCATGCACCGATTTGCGGGCGATAATGCCGGGGGCCTTTACGTCCACGCGGCGGATCTCTTTCGATTTCAGCGGGCCTTTACCGTCGATGGGGTTGCCGAGAGCGTCGACCACGCGGCCGAGCAGTTCTTTGCCGACGGGAACCGACACGATTTCGCCGGTCTGGCGGACGGTGTCGCCTTCTTTAATGTCGCGGTCTTCGCCGAAGATGACGACGCCGACGTTGTCGTTTTCGAGGTTGAGGGCCATGCCTTTAATGCCGTTCGAGAATTCGACCAGCTCGCCCATTTTCACCTTGTCGAGGCCGAAGACGCGCGCGACGCCGTCACCGACCGATACAACCTGGCCCACTTCGGCCACATCGGCCTCTGCGCCGAACTTGGCGATCTGGTTCTTCAGGATGGAGGAAATTTCTGCTGCGCGGATTTCCATGATCAGGCTACCTCTTTCATTTTGGCTTTATCGGATGAATCGGAATTGGTCTTGAGAGCGAGATGCAGGCGCTCGAGTTTCGTGCGGACGGAACTGTCGATGAGCTGCGAGCCCACCTTGACGATCAGGCCGCCCATGATTTCGGGGTCGACATTCAGGCTGACATTCACTTTTTTGCCGAGCACTTTTTTCAGGTTGGCGGCGATCGCGTCGATCTGCGACTGGTCGAGCGCCTGCGCTGCGGTGACTTCGGCGGTAACTTCGCCCTTGTGGTCGGCGATGAGTTTTTGGGTCGCGACCACGATGCCTTCAAGTTCCGGCAGGCGGCGGTTGTGCGCCACGGTGCCGAGCAGCTTTTCGGTCAGCGGAGAGAGTTTCAGGTGCTTCGAGATGGCGACCAGCGCCTTCACCTGATCGGCGCGGAGCAACGTGGCGTTGCCGATAAAGCGGTCGATATCGCCGCCCGATTTCAGGAGCGCCGCGACGGCGGTCAGATCCGCCGAAACCTGCTCGATTTGCGACTGTTCGGACGCCAGATCAAAAATTGCGGTGGCGTAGCGCCGTGCGATGTCGGAATTTCCCGTCTGCCCTGCCAAGTCGTCAGTCCCCCTCATTTATATATATGTGGCTCATACGCACCACAGTTTCGCGCCGTTTTTAGCACGAGTCTGTTTTTCGATGCAACTGAATCAATTGCCAAACGGGTGCCAAAGCGGGGTTTGGGCGGCTATTCTGGTATTATCGAAAATGATGAGCGGTTTTAAGCTTCCGGAAAGCTATTTCGGGGTGCCGGGGCTCATCAAATAGAGCTTTATCTTGTCGGTGACCGCCTGCGTGCTGTGTTCGATGCGCAGCAGCTCTTCCAGCTTGTTGTCGGGCGACATCAGGTAGGTATAGGCGGAATGGTCCATGTTGTAGACCTCGGCCGTCTGCGTTTCGCCCGAGGTTTTGGCGGCGGTCACGTTATAGCTTTCTTCCGCTTCCTTCACCTGCTCGGGCGTGCCGGTCAGGCCGATGAAGACCTTGCCGAATTGAGAAACATATTCCTTCAGCGCCTGCGGCGTGTCGCGCGCGGGATCGACCGTGATGAACAGCGGCTGCACGCGCTTTGCGAGGGTCCCGAGGTTTTCAACCGCCTTCGCCATTTTCGCCAGCGTCACAGGGCAGACATCGGGGCAGTGCGCATAGCCGAAATAAACCAGCAGATATTTTCCGGGCCATGATTTTTCGGTCACTTCCTTGCCGTTGTGGTCTTTCAGCGTGAAATGGCCGGGGACATACATGCCCATCGGCGGCTGCGTATGCGCACGCACCTGCGCCTGCTTGACGAGCATGTCGGGCGTGATGTCGGGTTTGGGCGTAATCAAGGTTTCTGCGGGCGCATCGCCTGTGGTTGCTTGCTCCAGCGGCTCGTCCTGCAGCGGTGTCGGAATTTCTGTGCCGGGGCGCGGCTTGTCGAGAGGCACGATTTTATAAGTGCCGTCCTTGTTACGCACGACCTTGTTGCCGGTCTTGGCTTCCTGCGCCTGCAGCTCGGCCATGTATTTCGCTTTATTCAACGCGGTCATATAAGACGTCACGCCGCCGATCATGAAGCCGATGACCAGAAGTATCCCGATGCGGACAGATCTTTTTGTGAACCACGATTTTTTCATCACTTTGATATATATGGCGAATTGCGAAGGTAATCAAGGCTATCGAGAAGCCGGGCAGCGAAAATCACTCCGTCCGGAAGTATCAGGAAAACCGGTTAATGGACTGAAATAAATACGCAATAAAATTATCCACAAGCACTATTGTCACCCCTTCCCGCCTGACGCATACTCCCCTCGCATTTTCATAGTTTGTTACGGAACGGATGTCATGCCCCAGAATAAACCCGCCAAAGATAAAGCAAAGTCACAATTCCAGCAGGCCGTTGCCGGCCGCGCCTATTACAGCATCTTTGCGGTCGAGCAAGCGCCCGACGACACCGCGCGCGGCAAATGGGAAGTTCTGTTTTTTGTTTCCGGCTCGAAAGACGATGTGGATGTGACAAGCCCGCTCAAGGCTGCCGAACTGCACCGCATGCTCAACAGCTATTATGCCCGCCACGGTCGCACGCGCCCCGAATTCGAGGGCGAATTGTCAAAGAACATGCATCTCGGCCGCGTCGACACCAAGGAACGCGCGGAACAGCTGGCATCGGAGCTGGTGTTTATTTTCAAGGATGCGGGTTTCGAGGCGATGAAGGAAGACACCGGCAAATTCCAGCCCATGTCGCCCGACAGCTCGCGCCCGAAACCGAAGGCGCGCCCGCGCGATCCGCAGGTTTAAGCCTCGGACTTCAACTGCCTTAAATATTCTTTCATGAACGCGACGCGCCGGGCACCTTCCGCGCGCGCAGATTTTGTCTGCAGGGTTTCGGCGGTTTTGAAAAGTTTCACGAAGAAATGGTCGATGGCGAAGGCGCGGTCGTCTGGCGCGCGGTTTTCGGCCAGCACGTCGTTTTCGTCGTAATAGGGGCGCCCCATGATGGTGCTGGTCGAAAAACAGCGGGCGACGCCGATAGCGCCGAGGCCGTCGAGCCGGTCGGCATCCTGCACCACCCGCGCCTCGATGGTTTCGCACGGGATAGCGGCGCTAAACGAATGCGCGGCTATGGCGTGTTTTATCGCCGAGGCATATTGCGCGGGATATTTGATGGAGGAGAGGTATTCGACCGCCGCATCCGCCGAGAGTTGTGACGCCTCCTTGCGGCGCGGGTCGTTTTTCGGGACATTCACGAAATCGTGGAAATAGGCGGCGGGTACGACCACGTTCAGCTCGGCCCTTTCCTCGCCCGCCAGCTTCACGGCGGCGGCGAGCACGCGACGGATATGAAGGAAATCATGCGACGGGTCGGTCGCAGGGTAAAGCGCCCGCGCTTTTTCGCGGAACACCGCGTCCCATTTCTGCAATTCCGGCGGCAGCATCAGTACTGCATTCTTTTCAGGGTTTCGATCTCGGTGCTGAAGGCGTGCGGGTCGGCGATGTCGGGCAGGTAGATGTTTTTATCGTCAAGCGTATGCGTAAACATGAACAGCCTGCCGTAATTCAGCATGTTGCCGACCAGCGACTGCGTGATGTTGCAGTAGTTGATTTCCTGCATATTCAGCTTGTAGACGAGAATGGAAAACACGCCGCTTTTGTACAGAAAGCGGCGGTTGGTCAGCACGATCTCGGTGGTCCACTTGCGCACCATTGTGGACAGGAAAATGCAGCCGCCAAGCAGTATGCCGAACAACGGAAGGAACAGCACGGGCTTTGACTTTTCAGCCTCAGCCATGCCGCCGCCGCCGAATTTTGCAAACAGGAAAGCACCGCCGAAGCCAAGTGCCACCCAGAGACCCGATTTGAGGCAGGCCTGAAAAGTGTATATCCAATGGAATCTGCCGTACCGCACCACGAATTCGTCGGGGAGCAGAGTCTGCTGCAGGAAGCGGCTTTTGCGTTCTTGGTTTTCGGTATGTGCCATCGGTGAAACTCCAGCCGCTATCTTTGCACGGCGGAATACCGGATGTCAAAATCCGGCCTTCCCCGTCTGGCTTGCGCATTATAAGATGTGCCATGCGCATTTTACTCACCGGCGGCTCGGGCGACCTCGGAACGCTTCTCGCGACAGAACTGCTCGCGGCAGGCAACCTTCCCGTGAATATCGACATGGCTCCACCGAGGCCATCGAGGGGTGATTTCGTTAAAGGCTCGATCCTCGACCGCGAGACTCTGGCAAAGGCGGCAACCGGCGCTGCTGTCGTCGTCCACATCGCCGCATGGCACGGCATACACGAATCGCAGGCCACAAAAACGCCGGAAGAATTTCACGACCTGAACGTCACCGGCACTTTTAATGTGCTGGAGGCGGCCGCAAAAGCGGGCATCAAGAAATTTGTTTTCATTTCCTCGACCAGCGCGGGCGACAAATACGGCCTCTACGGCCACACGAAAGTGCTGGGGGAAGAAATGTGCCGCGCCTATGCCGCGCGCCACGGCATGAACATCATCATCCTGCGTCCGCGCGCTTTTATTCCCAGCTGGAACAAGTCGGTGTACAAAGACTTCTCCGAATGGGCCAACTGGTTCATGCGCGGCGCGGTGCATGTGGACGATGTGAAACAGGCAGTTCTGAAATCCATCACCCTGCTTTCTACCGGTATTGCGCTGCAGGACCCCGCGCCTGTGCTGGTTGTGGACGGCGCGTATGACTATACGCCAGCGGATTTGAACGAGTGGGATAAAGACGGCGCAGGCTCGACGTTTAAAAAATATTATCCCGCCCATCATGCGCTCGCCGTGAACACAGGCCTCGACCCCGCCAAGAAACCAAAGGTACTCGATATCAGCCTCACGCGGAAAATAATCGGCTATGCCCCGCGCTATTCCCTGAAAAATCTGCTGGAAGAACTGGCAAAATACGGGCGCGCCGGCCCGCCGGCGCCGTTCAATTAATTCAGAACAATCGCGCGCCGTTTTTCACGGGGTGTTCGGGCGTGACCAGCACGGTATTCCCGTCGGCATCGTCCGCGCCCGTCGTAAGCACTTCCGATATGAATGGGCCGATTTGTTTCGGCGGGAAGTTGACCACGCACAGCACCTGTTTGCCGACCAGCTCGTCGAGACGGTATTTCTTTACGATCTGCGATGACGAGGATTTGACGCCGATCTCGGGCCCGAAATCGATCCAGAGTTTGTAGGAAGGTTTGCGCGCCTCCTTGAATTCTTCCGCCTTCACGATTGTGCCGAAATGCAGGCCAACCTTCATGAACTCGTCCCATGAAATCATTTCATCACCGTGAAGTAAAACGTGCTGCCCTGGCCGGGCGTTGATTCAACCCATATCTTGCCGCCGTGGTTGGCGACGATTTTTTTGCAGACGGAAAGGCCGAGGCCCGTGCCGCTGATTTCCTGATAGGTATGCAGGCGCTTGAACGGATCGAATATCTTTTCAAGATGTTCAGCGTCGATGCCGAGGCCATTGTCGCGCACCGAGAAAAGAATATGGTCGCCCCTGTCCTCGCCCGCGATGTGGATGACGGGGCGCGCGCCTTTCGGCTGGTACTTG
>JAYUPV010000288.1:0-4035 GCA_043759865.1 Alphaproteobacteria bacterium
CATCGGGCAGATCAGCATTTCCGCGCAGGTGAGCGTGACCTACGAACTCCAGCAATAACATAATGCTGAAACAACATTATTATTGATAAAACCCCCGCGATAGCGATACTCCGTTCCATATCTGGATTAGTTACGGAATCAAGATGGAACACCGCCTGATAATACCGGTGTCCGTGACGGCTGCGCCGTCGGGACAAAATACGCGGCTTCATGACAGAAGCGGCGCATGAAAACGCAGCCGGAAAAAATCAAAAAAAAGCCGCTTCGCCGCATCGGGCGTTTTTTCGCCAAGCTTGCGATCACCTTCGCGCTTGCTGTCGGCGTTTTTCACGTTGCCGATGCCGCGATGCCTCCGCCAAAGCTGACTCAGGTGTTCAACAACAACGCGGCCGTGCCAGTGACGGAACAGGCCGCGCCCGAATACCGCCTCCCGTCGCTTGCCGAGCCGAGCGAGGAGGCGAAGAAAACCCTGTGGCGCGTGCGCGTCGCCGCGTGGGAAATCGGCCTTGGCGGCCACCACACTTTCCTCGAATTCTCGCCCTATGCGCAAAACGACGCCGCGAAAATGGGGCAGCAGAACGTGTACCAGCTTCACGGCATCGCGTGTGACGAAGTGCGTCACGACTGGGCGCAACTCAACTACGCGCACAAAGAGGCATATACGCAGTACATGAACGGCGATTACGTGCTGAAGGCGATGGGCGTGGTGCAGGATCACAACCGAAAATATTTCGCCCAACATGCCGTCGCCTATGTCGACGTTTTTTACGGCACAAAAGAAGAAGTGCTGAAAATGTATCTCGACGGCATGCAGGTCGCGAAACAAATCAACAGCACCAACGACCCGTATTTGCTGCTCAGCCACAACAGCAACAGCGCGCGCCGCACCTATAGCGAGGCGCTCGGGCTGCCGCTCACGCCGCTGTTTGTCAATTACCCCTACGAAGCCGTGGCGGGGCGCATCTGGGCACCCGGGCTTGAAGACACGCTGCTGCCGCAAGGCTGGGACCGCCAGAAAATACGCGAGCAGAGCGACTATAAAGACTTCACCGCCGAGCAACTCGAAGCCCGCGCGCGCCAGCTTTCCGGCTCCGACAAAATGTTCGCCACCTTCCGCACGCCAAAACCGTTCAAGCCGTCATGAAATATCTTTTAATGTTCCTGCTGTTCCTTTCCGCGCCTGCCTTCGCGGAGGAAACAATGCCCGTGTCGCAATTGCCGCCGCTTCATGTCGCCCTGCTGCGCGATTTCAGCAAGTGGAAAGTCTATGACGAAGCCTTCGGCGACCTGAACGGCGACGGCGTGAAGGACGCGGCGGCTGTGTTGATGCTGGAGCCGAAGGATGAAGAAGACTCAGGCTCCGCCCTGCTTGCGGTGCTGTTCGGGGAAGGGAAGGATTTTAAATTGCACGCCCAGTCCGGCGGCGCGATCTGCATGAATTGTGGCGGGGCGAAAGCGCCGCAGGATACACCGCTCGGCAAAATCGCCATTACGGACAAGGGCATTTTGACCATCAGCTATTTCGGCGGTTCCCGCACCATTTTCGATGTCACGACCAAATGGCGCTACGACAAGGGATATAACCGCATCACCCTTATCGGCGAAACCCGCATCATCACCGACACCATGGGTGAATACGACACGGAAACTTTTGACATCAACTATGCCACGATGAAGATGGAAAAGCGGGTCGGAAAACAGAAAAAATCCTGCGCTGTGCCGAAAGAAATGGCCAATCAGGAAATTTCCGGCTTTGATTACATCGGCAGGGATGATGCCATCGAAAAACTGGAAAAGGCGTGCGAGTAGTTTAGCGTATCCCCTCCGGCTTCGGCACGGTCATATCATGCAAACGTAACGCCTGTTTCCTGAACCCCAGCCATACCATTACCTGCAACAACGGATGGGCGACAAGATTGTGGATCGCCCATGCGTTTTTCGCCCAGCGCAAGCGGCGGCCTTCCACGGCGGCGGGGTGGAGGAGCATGACGATTTCAAACGCGTCGAAGTCATGCGCTTCGGCCTTTTTTCCGCCTGCATAGGTGACAGTTATGCTGCCGCTCTCAAGCCCCGCGATATCGACGCTTTCGATGTCGCAAAGCGGGATGATGGTGTCGCCGGCCTTGACAAATATGCGTTCCATTTTAATCGTCCACGCTGCCGCCGGTTTTGGCTTCGAGGTCGAAGTTGCGTTCGATGAAGGCAATCACGCGCGCTGCCTCTACATCTTTGCGGTAGACGACGTTCGGGCCGTGCTGGTCGAGCATGACGGCCCAGATGCCGTCTTCCATTTCCTTCAAGCCGTCGGAAGTATTCTTGCCGCATTGGTGGCTGCCGCATTCATAGGGGCGCTGCGACCGCACGGGGATTTTTCCCTTCGCCGCCGGTTTAAGCGGGCAATGGAAATGCACGATGTTATCGAGCTTAGGGTGTTCGGTGAAAATAATGCGCTGGCTCTGCCCGCCGACAGAGGGCTTGCCGCCATAGGCGATGACTTTGTCTTTGCCACGCGGCTCTATCAATACCATTCCGGTTTTCGGCAGTTCGTTGAAGTTCGACCAGCGACGGGAGGTGACGATTTTGCCATCCGGACCGCGCGCCGCGAAATGCCCCGCCGTCACTTTTCCGCGCTTGGTGTTCAGCGGTTTATACGCGCCGCGCTTGATGCAATGATTGACCACCTGCCGTAGATTGTCGCTGATAAAGCCTGCGTTCCATGCCACGCCCTCGCCCTCGATAACGGTGGAGCGGGTGAAGGTTGCTTTTGACCGCAGCAACGCCATATCGACAAGGCCTTCCAGTGCTTCGACGCGTTCCTTGGTTACGTGATACCGCGCTTCCTCGGGTGTCACGACCATGTTGAGGCGTGTCACCACGTCGTTCACCAGAACAAGGTTGATGTGCGAGCCTTTCATCAGTTTCAGGCCAGCCAGATACATTTCATCCTCGGTCGCGCCTGTTGTGGTCTTGAAAGCGACGAGGAAAACATCTTTGCGCTCCGCCCGTATGGTCGCCACGATTTTCTCTGCGGGGTTCAGTTTCATGACCTGGGCGCCTTCGCGCGATTTCAGGCGTTGGGCTTTGCGTGCGGGCGTCACATCGCCGACCTGCCCGTTGAAATCGCAGATGGCGGGGTTCCAGAAAACGATTTTGGTGTTTTTGTTGGCCACGATTTCTTTGGCAAGCCGCGCCATATCGTCATTCGTTTCGTATTCCGACGACGGGTCGGCCATGCGGGTGAGGGTGAGACGGGCAGGGCTGACAAGTCGGTTACAAATCCCCGCCAACTCCCGCGCGGTCGAGCCATAGGCGGGGGCGGCAAGCGCAAGATGGTTACGCACATGCACAATCGTGCCGCCGCCCACCACATGGACTGCGGCTTTGCGGTTGTCGGCAGGGGTCATTTTAACGCCGATTTTTTCGAGGCGCTCGGTTTCCGCTGCAAGGCGTTCGGTGATTTTGCGCTGGCCGTTTTCGAGCTTTTTATACGTGTCGCGTTTCAGCTTGAGCTGTTCCGCCGCGTCATCGCGCCCCCAGCCCATGCGGTTGCGCCATGCGCGCAAGCCCGAAGCCGACATCATTTCCCGTGCGTCTTTTTTCATCTGCCGAATCCTCTTTTTGATTTATCGGGTATTTTATACTCGGGTATAAAGTACCCGATTTTAGAGGATTTGCAAGACAGTTTTGAATTTGACATAACTATTATATCCCGCTATATTACCGGCGGAATTTCACAACGGAGATATTCATGGCCAACAACGTCATTATTTCAAAAAAGCTTGTCGAACTCGGGAACAAAGCATCGCTCGCTGCCCATGGATTTTTTGTTCTTGCAGAGCTGGACGGCTATAACGCCATGCAGGAAAATCTCGCCAAAGAGCTGAAAAAGCGCGGCTGGGATATCAACGACAAACCCCACCTCGAAACCGGCCTGCAAGACATGCGCCACTTCATGGACAGTGTCTTTACGAGCACCAACGCGCATTACAGCCGCTCTTACATGAAGGGGAATCTGAAGAACTGGCTTTCCTCCAT
>JAYUPV010000289.1:0-4955 GCA_043759865.1 Alphaproteobacteria bacterium
ATTGATGCAGGCCATGCCGCCCGAATACCTGCACGAGCCGCAAATGGCGCTCGGCTCCGGCACCGACGGGCTCGACATCACCCGCCGCATCCTCGAAGAAGCGCCGAAGCACCTGACGCCCGAGGGACGCCTTATCTGCGAAATCGGCTATGGCCGCGAATTGCTGGAAGAAGAATACGATAACCTGCCGTTCCTGTGGCTCGACACCGAAAACAGCGAGGGCGAGGTGTTCTGGCTCACCCGCGACCAGATGGGCGTGAGGGCTTGAGCATGCAGAAAATTGATCTCACAGCCGAAGACCAGCAACTCGTGAAAGCCGCCTGCGATGCCGCGAAAAAAAACGTGCTGCAAATTGGTGGCGAAAAACTGCCGCCGCTGGTTTCCGCCGCCGTGCGCCTTGATAACGGCGATATCATTACCGGCTCGAACCTCATCACCGATGTCGGCAGTATTTCGATGTGCGCCGAGCCCTTCGCCATTAATGAAGCGAACCGCCGCGAGGGTCGCACCATCACCACCATCGTCGCCGTGTACCACCAGCCGGGGCATGAGCCGAAAGTCATCCCTCCTTGCGGCCGCTGCCGCGAGGTGATTGCCGATTTCATTTCAAAAGGGCATGTTATCTTGCGCGACCCGGGCAGCGACAAGCTCTATAAAACCCCCAGCCCCGCGCTTCTTCCCGCACGCTACGGTGATTACTGGCAGGGCGGGGAACTGGTCTAAAGTTTACGACTTCGTCGCTTTTTTGAAATGCGCGGGGATTTCCCTGAAGTAGCGCAGCAGCTTGCCCATTGTCATGCCCTGCACCAGAATGGAGAAGGCGACGACGGTGAAGGCGACGGTGATGATGGTGTCGCGCTGCGGCATGTCTTCGGGCAGGCCAAGCGCAAGGGCGAGGGCGAGGGCGCCGCGCAAGCCGCCCCAGAACAGCACATGCTGGTGCTTCATTTTTACTTTCAGTTTCGACTGCCGGAACAGCAGGGCGCAGGGGTAAATGGCAACTGCGCGCCCGATCAGCACCAGCACAATCGCGATAATCGCAGGGATTAACGCCGCTGGCAGCGCCTGTTTCGCAAGATGCATGCCGATAAGCAGGAAGATGATGGAGTTGGAAACGAACGCCGCGAAATCCCAGAAGGCCGAAACCGCCACGCGCCCTTTGTCGGAGATGGAGCCGAGTGAGCCTTTGTTGCCCAAAATCAGACCCGCCGTCATGCAGGAAATGATGCCCGAGAGATGGAAATGCTCCGCCAGCAGGAACGATCCCCAGGCCGCGACGGTGGTGAAGGTGATTTCGACAAGATGGTCGTCGGTGCGCCCCGCCAGCACCAGCACAAACCATGCGAGCAGCGCGCCGCAAGCCACGCCGCCCAGCACCGACATGCCGAACAGCTGCACCGCCGCGAAGGGCCCTGTCGTCTCGCCCGCCGCGAAGGCAAGCGCGAGCGTGAAGGCGACAGCCGCCGTGCCGTCGTTCAGCAGGCTTTCTGATTCAACCAATAGCCGCAGACGCCCGTGCGCGCCCGCTTCTTTGAACGTGGCGATGACCGATACGGGGTCTGTTGCCGCAATCAGCGTGCCGAAACACAGGGCGGCGGCCCATTCCCAGCCCGCGAAAACATGCATGCCCCAGGCCGTGACAATGGCCGAAAGCCCGACGCCGAGGGTCGCAAAAGTACCGATGACCGGCAGGTCGCGCTTCAGCTCTTTCCACGGGATATAAAACGCGGCCTCGAATATCAGCGGCGGCAGCAGGATGTAGAAAATCAGTTCTTTGGTCAGCGGAATACCGATTGGAACAGGCAGGAAAGCCAGCGCCACACCTGCCAGCACCAGCCCCACGATATAGGGCATGTGAAAACGTTTCGCCACCATCGCCACAACGGCGGCAACGAGCAGAAGGAAAGCGAATTGGGGGATAAGCGGGGTCATTTCTTGCGCGGTTTGATGAAGGCCTTGTCGATTTTGGCAGTATAGGCCGCTGCCGCCTGCGCGTCTACACCTGTGGGCGGTGACATGAGGTCGAGCGGCGAAAGGCGGCGGTCGCGGTTCACGGCGTTGGTCAGGCTGTATTCCACGATTTTGGCGAAGGGGCTGAGGCCTTCGTCCTCGGTCACATAGCGCGGCAGCTCGTGCAGGCTGCGCACGGGAAACCACTTCGGCGCCATGGTCTCGATTTTGCGCTCGACCTTCTTGCCGTCTTTTTGCCGTATTTCCTTGTTGCTCTTCTTGACCGAGGCGGAAATGATGGCGCTTGAATCCGACAGCGCCTGAATCTGCAACTTGCGGGCGAACCACGCGAACATGGCGCGCAACGGCGCCCACATGCGGTTTTTAAGGTTCACGAGACGGTCGTTGTTGGCTTCAAGGTACAACGTGGTGAAGCGGTCTTTTTCCCGTCCGGGGCGCGACATGACGCCGACGCCGACCATCACGACCTCGTGCAGCGCCTCTCTGGCGTCTTTTTCGCTATAGCCGATTTTTTTCATCAGTTTCATCGAGGCGTTGAAACATTCCTGACCCGTTATCGTTCCCGCGCTGTAGGCGAAGAAGGTCACGTTGCGCAGGTTCTTTTTCGCTTCTTCAAGCGGCAGGGGCTTGCCCGTCACGTTGCCATCGGCATCCATTTTGAAATCTTTGGCGACAAGGGGCATGATAACCCCGCGCGACAGGTTGTAACCGTTGCGCGAGCTGCGCGAACCGGGGGCGGCGTCATAGGCTGCGATGTTGAACAGCTCCGCAAGGCCGCTATGCGACCATACATAGGTGTCGACAGGTTTTTGTTCGCCGGGGCGGTTGGCCATCAGCTCGTTCACGCTCTTGAAGGCGCTGCGGATGTACTGGGGTGTCTTGTCGTAGGTGAAAAAGCCGGTCAGGAAAATCACGGTCGGTTTGTCGATTGCGAGTGTGGACATATCCACCTCAAGCAGCCCGTTCGGGTTCTTCTCGCCTTTTTCAGTCCGTCGCCAGAGCTTGCCCATGCCTGCCTTTGAACTTCGGGGGTCTTTGTACCCCACGAGTTTAACAGAGAAGGGGGTGCAGGGGCAATCTAAAACGTTACGGAAATACTATTTGAGAATCCCGAACATAACCGCTGCCAGCGTGCCACCCGCGACAATCACCCAGAGCGAAACCCCGAGCAGCAGCGCACGCGGCCCTGCCGCCGCCAGCGTTTCGCGCGTCATGTTCGTGCCGATAAGAAACAGCGTCACCACCATCAGCCTTTTCGCACAGGCCGCAATTGCTTCACCCGTGTCGTGAAGCGCGGGGAAGGACGAAAACAGGGCGGAGAGCACGATAAAGCCGATGATGAACCACGGGAACTTGCCGCGCCCTTTGCCTGAATAGAAATAGCTGAAGGCAAGCGCGACGGGGAAAATCCATAGCGCACGGGCAAGCTTGACGGTCGTGCCGGTCTGCAACGCCTCCGCCCCGTATTGCAGCGTAGCGCCCACGACCGAGCTTGTGTCATGGATGGCAAGCGCGCTCCACAGCCCGAACTGGTGCTGCGAAAGACCCAGCAATTGCCCCGCCCACGGAAATACCAGCAGCGCGAGTGCGTTCAGCATGAATACCGTGCCGAGTGCGACGGAAATGGAATTGTCCTTGGCGTTGATGGCGGGCGCGACAGCGGCAATGGCGCTGCCGCCGCAGATTGCCGTGCCGACGGCGATAAGAATGCTGCTTTCCTTTTCGGTTTTCAGCAGCCGCGCCAGCAGGTAGCCAAGCTCGAGCGTGAGTGCGATGCTGATGAAGGTGGCGCCGATGCCCTGCATCCCCACTTTGGCGACGATGGTAAGGTCCATTCCCGCACCCAGACCCGCCACGGCAAGAGCCAGCAGGACTTTCGAAAATTTGCCGGTCTGCCTGGCATACGGGTTGCCGAAGGCAAGCGCAATGCCCGCACCTAGCAGCAGCGCGACGGGCGAAGATATATACGGCGACAGGCAGGCAAGCCCGCCAGCGGCGAGGGCGGTGGCATGCAGGGGGAATTTCGGCATGGCGATTTTTGCGGGCATCAGTCTTTGCGCTCCGCGATTTTTTTCTGCGCCTGCCGCTTTTCCCACAAACGCTGGTGCGACAGCCAGCCGAGACCGTAGTCGATGCAGATTTCCGTGCCAGCCGCGATGTCCTTTACGGCCGAAAGGCGGAAATGGCATGAACGTGCGCCCAGCACCAGGTCTTCGGTCGCGTTCGGCACATGCAGGTGGTTGTAATAGGACACAAGGCCGAGGGCGAATAGCGCGCCATCGCTGAAATCTTTTATACCGGCGCGCAAGGCTGTGGCGGATGGCAGGCTCGAGGCTGTGAAAATATAGCTGTAGAGCCGCGATTCACGCGCTGCCGTCCCTTGAGCGTCGTCGAGTACCAGCACGGGGCAAATCTCGATCGTTTCTCCGGCCTTGATATCTTCGCGGCAAAAGACTCCGCGCCCTTTTCCTGCCAGCAGTTTCAGATAGAGACCGCCGCGCAGGAAAAGCTCCACCGGATTTTCGCCAAAAAGCGGCGCGGTGCCGCATTCTTTCTGGTTGAAATCAGCCTGCGCCGCGCCATCGGCATAGCCGAGGCAGATTTCCGTTCCCGGTGCGATATCGCGCGCAGCAGTCAGGGAATAAAAAGCCGTATGCGCCGATTCAACAATGCGGCTTGCGGCATTCGGGTCGCGCCTGCGTCCGCAAAATGCGCCCGCGCCCATCACGGTGAAACTGGCGCGGTTTCTGCGTTGCCTGAACTGTTCGACAACGCGAACGCCGCGCGACAGCGACGGCGCTGTCAGCAGAAAACCGCCGAGACCCGCTTTGTGCAGGCCCGCAGCATCGGTGTCATTGAACAGCATCATGGGGATGGTTTCGATGGTCTCGCCCGCCTTGATCATCTCCGAACAAAAAAGGCCGCGGCGGTTTTCGCCAACGGGGGCGAGCGAGAGGCCGCTTCTCCGGAAGGGCGTGACATCT
>JAYUPV010000290.1:0-9001 GCA_043759865.1 Alphaproteobacteria bacterium
AGCCCGGCCAGCGTGTCATTGACCTTGGCGCAGCTCCCGGCGGCTGGACTCAAGTTGCCTGCGAAATCGTGAAGCCGAGATCGACCGGCGGCAAGGTTGTCGCCATCGACTATCTCGACATGAAGCCCGTGGCCGAGGCGATTTTCTTCAAGATGGATTTTATGGATAACGATGCGCCGCAAAAGCTGAAAGACGCTGTCGGCGGCAAGGCCAATGTCGTGCTGTCCGACATGGCTCCACCCACCATGGGCCACCGTGAAACCGACCACATCCGCATCATGGCGCTGGCCGAGGCGGCCTATGAATTCGCGCGCGAAATCCTTATCCCCGGCGGCACTTTCCTGTGCAAGGTATTCCAGGGCGGGTCATCGAAGGATTTACTTAACAGCCTCAAAAAAGATTTCGTCAAAGTGAAGCACGTGAAGCCCCATGCAAGCCGTTCGGATTCAGCCGAAATGTATGTTGTGGGCATGGGCTTTAGGGGCTAAAATCCAGACGTTAACGGCATCCTGCGCCAGCAGGTTCAAGCGGTAATGTTTAGGGGTTCAATATGAAAAGAAACGCAACAATCAAAGAGTCTCTGAATTTCGACGACGTTCTGCTGTTGCCGGGCGAGACGAATGTGAAGCCCGCCGAGGTCAGCGTCAAGACGCGCCTCACCCGCACCATCGAGCTCAACATCCCGATGGTGGCATCGGGCGCGGACAACGTGACCGAAAGCACGATGGCGATAACCATCGCGCAGCTCGGCGGTATCGGCATCATCCACGACAACATGCCGCTCGGCAAACAGGTCGAGGAAGTCCGCCGCGTGAAGCGCGCGGAAGGCGACATGGTGCAGAACCCGATCATCATTTCCCCTGAATCAAGCGTGGCCGAGGCGCTCGACCTCATGACCACCTACAAAATTTCCGGCTTGCCCGTCATCGACGGCTCGCAAAAAGTCGTCGGCATCATTACCAGCCGCGACCTGCGCTTTTACGAGGATTACGCCAAGCCAGTATCCGAGCTGATGACCAAGGAAGTCATCACCGTCAAGGGCCGCCCCGACAAAGATTATATCAAGCAGCTCCTTCACCAGCACCGCATCGAAAAAGCCGTGGTTGTGGATGACCAAGGACGCTGCACGGGGCTGATTACCGTGAAAGACATCGAAAAGCTGGCGCGTTTTCCGCTTGCCGCGCGCGACAAGCAGGGCCGCTTGCGCGTGGGCGCTGCCGTGACGCTCGGCAAGGACGCGTTTGACCGCTCCGCCGCCATGACCGATGCGGGGCTTGATGTCGTGTTCATCGATGTATCGCACGCCCATACCAAAGACGTTATCGGCACCGTCAGCCGCATCCGCCAGCAGCGCTCCAACGATGTGCAAATCGTGGCGGGAAATGTGGCGACGGCAGACGCTGCTCGCAGCCTCATCGACGCGGGCGCGGATGCTATCAAGGTCGGCATCGGCGGCATGTCAGGCTCCGCTGCGCGCCTTGCGCTCGGCATCGGCGTGCCGCAGCTCTCCGCCATCCTCGCGGTGGTCGAGCAATGCGAAATGCACGATGTCCCCGTCCTCGTCGACGGCGGCGTCACTGACTCAGGTTCGCTTGCCAAGGCGCTTGCGGCGGGGGCGGAGGCGGTTGTCCTCTCCCACCTGTTCGCGGGCACCGACGAAGCACCGGGCGAGGTCGTGTTCCACGGCGGAAACGCCTACAAGGTGGTCAACTCCGCCGCGAAGGCGCAGCACCGCCCCTCGCACAACACGGTCGTGCAGGACCCGTACAAACTCGATGAAGACCCTGTTGACACCAGCGTGCCGTATCGCGGCTCGGTCGTGCACATGGTCAACCAGCTTGTCGGCGGCCTGAAAACCTCTCTCGCCTATACGGGCGCGAAAGACATCAGGTCTCTGCGCGAGACGGCACAGTTCGTGCGCGCGAAGTAACAGAAAGCGCGGAACCAGATAATGACCCCAGCCGCCAGAATACAGGCTGTTATCGAGATTTTGACCGAGGTGCTGACAATTCCGCGCCCGGCCGATACGCTCGCCAGCGCCTATTTCCGCAACCGCCGTTTCATCGGCTCGCACGACCGTGCCGCTGTCAACCAGCGCCTTTACCGCATCATGCGCGAATACCATCGTCTGGGCTGGTGGATATTGCGCGCGGGTTGCATCGTCGATGCGCGCAGCCTTGTCATCGCCGACCTCGTGCTCGAGCGCGAGATGGATGCGAAGGCGATGAACGAAGCCTTTTCCGGCGGGCAATACGCGCCGCTCGAAATGATCGAGGCGGAACGTGGTCTCGCCAAGGCACTTGAAGGCCAAAAGCTGGCCCATGCCGAGATGCCGCAGCGCGAACGCCTTGAATGCCCAGCCTGGGCATATGAGTCCCTGCAAAAAGCGCTGGACGCAAATTTCGAAAAAGAACTGAGCTTCATGATGGGGCCTGCGCCGCTCGACCTGCGCGTCAACCTGTTGAAGGCCGGACGCGACGACGTACTGGCACAATTGAAGAGCGAAGGCTTCGATGCACGCGCGGGCAAGCTGTCGCCGCTTTCCATCCGCGTGCTTGGTCGTCCGCAGATTTCGCAGCACCGCCTGTACAAAGAAGGCCTCGTCGAGATTCAGGACGAAGGCTCGCAACTGGTCGCTGTGGTTGCGAACGCGCAGCCGGGCGAACAGGTGGCCGATTTCTGTGCGGGCGCGGGCGGCAAGACGCTGGCGCTTGGCGCGTCGATGCAAAACAAAGGCCGCATTGTGGCGATGGATGTTCTGGGCGGCAGGTTGAGCCGCGCGAAAGAACGTTTCCGCCGCGCAGGGCTGCACAACATTGAAACACGCGAGCTGACAAGCGAGCGCGACAAATACGTGAAGCGGCATGAAGGCCATTTCGACCTTGTGCTTGTCGATGCACCCTGCACCGGCACGGGCACATGGCGGCGCGACCCCGACAAACGCTGGCGTATGCTCGGCCCCGGCATTATCGAGCTTGTGCCCCTGCAAAAAAATATCATCGATTCCGCCTGCCGCATGGTGAAACCGGGCGGGCGGCTGGTCTATGCCACCTGTTCGTTGCTGCCCGAAGAAAACGAAACGCAGATGGAGGCCTTTTTGCAGGGCCATCCCGAATTCACGTTGAAACCCGCTAAGGAAATCGTGCAGATGCGCGGCGCGGGCGATTATCTGAAGCTTTCTCCGGCCGAGGACGACACCGACGGCTTTTTCGCCGCCGTCATGGTGCGGAGGAAGGGAGCCGCCGCGTGACCACAAAAGACCACAGGAACATCGCCGAAGCCGAACGCCTTGCCGGTAAACTGCCGGGCCTGCTGCTTGAAGCCGAAAAAGTCGCGCATACATTCATGAAGGGGGTGCACGGCCGCCGCCGCGTGGGGCAGGGCGAAAGTTTCTGGCAGTTCCGCCCCTACCAGCCGGGCGACGCGCGCCGCGACATCGACTGGCGCCAGACAGCCAAGCGCGGTGAAGCCTTTATCCGCCAGATGGAGTGGGAAGCTTCGCAGACGCTTTGGATTTACCGCGATGCGACAGAGTCGATGAATTACCGTGGCTACAAAAACCTGCCGACCAAGAAAGACTATGCCGAAATACTGCTGCTTGCGCTCGCGCTCGTAACCTTGAGCGGCGGTGAACAGGTGAGCCTGCTCGGCACAGATCTTGCGCCGCAGACCAATTACAATTCCATCCAGCGTCTTGTCGAATACCTGCCCATTCAGAAAAATCTTGTCGAAGCGGGCAGGGCGGTGGCCTCGCGGTCGGAAATTGTTTTGATCAGCGATTTCTATTACCCCATCCCCGAGCTGATGGCGTTTTGCCACAAGATGGCGTTGCGTGGTGTGCGCGGCACGCTGGTGCAGGTCTATGACCCGTCCGAAAAATCGCTGCCCTTCAAGGGGCGCATGAAATTCTACGATATCGAGGGGCCTGACCGCGCGCCCGTCGATATCCCGCAGGTCGAGGCTGTGGCAGAAGAATACGCCCGCAAATTCCGCGAGCATCAGGAAAACCTTGCCGCCGCCGCGCGTTCGCTCGGATGGAAGTTCTTCCATGTCATGACCTCCGAGCCGCATGAATCCGTGTTGACGCGGCTTTATGACGTGCTGGCTGTCAAGAAAGGGAAAACGTAATGTTCTCTCTTTTCGGGCTGACGTTTCTTTCCCCCTTCCTGCTCGGCGCGCTTGTGTCGGTGCCGGTGCTGTGGTGGCTGCTGCGCGTTATGCCGCCGCGCCCGAAATCGGTGAAGTTCCCGGCTTTCTTCCTGTTGCAAGACCTGAAAACAGATTTGAAAACCCCTTCGCATACGCCGTGGTGGCTGCTGGTGTTGCGCTCTCTTATTTTTATCTGTTTCATCATGGCGCTGGCTGAACCGGTCATGAAACTCTCGACCGGCCTGCCGGGTTCCGGCGGCAATGTGCTTGTCGCCATCGACAACGGCTGGGCCTCGGCCGCCGACTGGCCGGAGCGTCAGGCGAAGCTGCGCGAATACCTGTCGCAAATCCGCCGCTCGAACCGCCCCGTTATTTTCCTGCCGACCTCCGCCGACGAGGGCGACGGCATGCTGCACATCATTGGCCCCATGGAAGGCGGCGAAGCGCAGCAATGGGCCGACCACCTGAAACCCAATTCATGGCCCTCTGACCACAAGGCCGCGACGACGCTGGCTTCGGAAGCGATTACAAAATATAAAATCAGCTATTCCCTATTCCTGAGCGACGGAACCACGACCTCGCAACCGGACGGCCGGATTTTCGTGACCACGCTGCAATCGGGCGGCGGGCTGACGGTGGTGAAGGACGACACGGTCAACACACCCTACATTTTGCGCAAGGCGGCGGTGAAGCCGGGGCAGCTGACCTTCAATCTAGAACGCCTCGCACCCTCCGGCAAGACCGAGGCGATGATGATTGCGGCGTATGATTCCGACGGCAACATCCTCGACAACCTCAAATTCGATTACCCCGCAGCGGAAAAGAACACCGAGATAAAGTGGGACGTGCTGAACGAAATGCGCAGCAAGGTCGCGCGCGTGGGACTGCAGCACACGCCGATGGCCTCTGCCGTGTACCTGACGGATTCCCAGTGGCAGCAACGGCCCGTGGGCGTGGTGGCAGATTCCGTACGCAAGGAAAACGACAGCTTTCTGAACGAAGTCTATTACCTGAAACGCGCGCTTGAAACGCATGGAGCACTCGAGATTGACCAGGTCGGCAATCTTTTGCAAAAATCCCTTTCCGCCGTCATCTGGCCCGACAGCGCATCATTGACCGCGCTCGAGCGCGTCGACCTGCTGCGATGGGTGCAGGCGGGCGGCCTCTTGATACGCTTTGCGGGGCCGAACCTCGCCGCCAACCCCGACGACCCGCTGCTGCCCGTGAAGCTCCGCTTCGGACAGCGCGCGCTGGAAGGCGCGATGACATGGGAAAAACCGGTGAAGCTCAATTCCACCATCAGCGAGCAAAGCCCCTTCGCGGGGCTCGACATCCCGCCCGATGTGACGGTTACGCGGCAGGTGCTGGCCGACCCCACGCCGGAAACTTTCGAAAAGACATGGCTGCAGCTCGAAGACGGCACGCCGCTTCTGACAGGTGCGTCGGTCGACAAGGGCGTGATCGTGCTTATCCACACTTCCGCTGGCACTGACTGGTCGAATTTCTGTCTCTCTGGCCTTTATGTCGACAGCCTGCAGCGCATGATTGCGCTTTCCACCGGCATCAGCGGGTATAAAGTCGAGACCATGCTGTCGCCCTTCATGATACTCGACGGTTTCGGCCGGTTGCAGCCGCCGGGCGCGAAGACCATTATTTCATCGCTCGACCCGAAAGCGGGCTTCACGCCCTCGCCCTATACGCCGCCCGGCCTGTACGGCAAGGAAGGGCAGTTTCAAGTCTTTAACCTCGGCGATGCGCTGCCGCAGATGATGGAACTCACCGGCATTCCCGCGCGCGTGGAAGTCGAGGGCTATACGCTTTCCGGCGAGAAAAGCATGAAGGCCGATTTCCTGAAATGGGCGTTGATGCTGTTGCTGCTCGACAGCATCCTGACCTTGTGGCTGCGCGGCGTTTTCAGCCTTGCAAGGGCAAGGGCGGCCTCGCTCGTGTTCGCCGTGCTGCTGCTGCAACCTGCTCCTGCGCGTGCGGCGGAGGATATTCTTACTTCGGTCGATCTTGCTTCAAACATTTACCTCGCTTATGTCGAAACGGGCGATGGCGACATGGATCAAATCAGCTATAACGGCCTCTCCGGCCTTATGTCGGTCATCAACACGCGCACCACCGTGCGCATCAAGGGTGTGCGCGGCGTCAACCCGCTTTACGACCAGCTGCAATCCTATCCGATGCTGTACTGGCCCATGACCACGGTGCAGTCCGACCTGCCGGAAGCGGGCGTGCGCAATATACAAAACTATATGGCGCAGGGCGGCCTTGTGCTGTTCGACACACGCGACCAGCAATTCGCCTCGCCCTCGGGCGATATCGCGGGTGCGACCATCGGCACGAAAAAGCTGCGCGCGCTCACCGCCAATATGCGTATCCCCGAGCTGAAAGAAGTATCGCAAGGCCATATTTTGACCAAGACGTTTTATCTGCTCAGCGAATTCCCGGGTGCTTATTCCGGCGGCAAAGTATGGGCGGAAAAAGAACCGAACCCTGACAACGATGGCGTCACTTCGGCGCTGATCGGCGGTAACGACTGGGCGGCGGCGTGGTCGCAGGCCTATGACGACCGCACGCGCTTCCCCGTCACGCCGGGCGGCGAGCAGCAGCGTGAAATGGCCTACCGTTTCGGCGTGAACCTTATCATGATGGCGCTGGCGGGCAATTACAAAGCCGACCAGGTGCATGTGCCTTACATTCTCGAAAGGCTGCATCGCCAATGAACCAGTCTTTCGAATGGTCGCCATATCTTCCGCAAATCTATTACATCGCGCTTGCTGTACTCGCTGTCGTCGCGCTTGTCATTGCACGCTGGCGCAAGGTGAAGGAGTTTTCGTGGCGCGCGGTGTTTTTCCTCATTCTTATTCTGGTGCTGCTGAACCCTATCTTCCTGAATGAAATTCGCCTGAAGCTGCCGGATAAGTTAATTGTCGTGATGGATGAAAGCGCCAGCCAGCGCATCAGCGGACGCGACAAGGTGGCGGAGGAAGCTCTCGCCTATATTAAAGAGTCGCTTGCCAAGACGAATGTCGAGCCGGTTGTCATCCGTTCCGGCACCGGCCCCGAAAGTTCGGAAAGCACCGACCTGTTCACGCTGCTGCGTAACCATATGACTGGCATTCCCATGTCGCAGGTGGCAGGAACGGTGTTGATCACTGACGGTGAAGTGCATGACGTTCCGAAAGACCTCGGCACCCTTTCGCGTCTCGGGCCGTTCCATACGATCCTGACTGGCAAGAAGGACGAGTTCGACCGCAAGATCACCGTCGTTTCCGCGCCGAAATACGGCGTGCTGAACGAAACCGTCACCGTGCGCGTCAAGCTGGAAGAATTCGGCCATTCCACCTCCGGCTCCACCACAGTCACTATCAAGCAGGATGGGCAGACGGCGCGGGTATCCTCCATCTCGACGGGGCAGGAGCAGGAGTTCACTTTCGGCATCTCGCATCCCGGCCAGAACATTTTTGAGTTCATCATCCCGCCCGAAGAAGGCGAGCTTTCAACCGGTAACAACAACGCACCCGTTATTGTGAACGGCATCCGCGACCGCTTGCGCGTGCTGCTGGTGTCGGGCTCGCCGCATATGGGCCAGCGGGCGTGGCGCAACCTTTTGAAATCCGATCCGGCCATCGACCTTGTGCATTTCACTATTTTGCGCGGGCAGCTGTCGTTTGACGTCACGCCGCAGTCGCAGCTGTCGCTTATCCAGTTCCCGATGGAGGAGCTGTTCCAGAAAAAGATCAACGATTTCGACTTGATTATTTTCGACCGCTACCAGAACGAAGGCGGTATCATGCCGCCGTTCTATTTCAGCAATATCGCCAATTACATCCGCAAGGGCGGCGCGCTGTTGAGCGAGCTTGGCACCTCGGACAGCCGCGTACAGCACCCTGACGGCGGCTTTATCAATTCTGAAATCGATTACGTGCTGCCGCTCATTCCCGCGAGCGCGGAAACGGTGCGACTTCCTTTCCGTCCTGTCTTGAGTAGTCTTGGCGCGCGGCACCCTGTCACCGCCGACCTTATGCGCCTGTTCAAGGAAAAGCCGTGGGGACTGTGGTATGCGCAGGTCGACGCCGCCCAGCCGCGCGGGCAGGCGCTGATGACCGGCATCGAGGGGCGTCCCCTGCTCGTGATAGATAAAGTCGGTGCAGGCCGTGTGGCAGCACTTGCCAGCGACAACGTCTGGCTGTGGTCGAAGGGCGGGGATATGGCAGGGCCCTATACCGACCTGATGCGCAACGTGGCGCATTGGCTGATGAAAGAGCCGGAGCTGGAGGATGACTTCATCAAGGCCGAGGCCAAGGGCAATGTTATTACCGTATCGCAGCGCGACCTGACGCCCGAGCCCAAAAGCGTGATGATGACCACGCCCGAGGGCAAGCAAAGCCTCGTGCCCATGGTCGACCGCGAACCGGGCTGGATAAAGGCCAGCGTCAACGCCGTTGGCAACGGTATTTACGGGTTCGATAACGGGGTGAAGAAGGCCTTTGTTGTCGTCGGCTCAGCGCGGAACGAGGAATTCTCCGATGTGCACACGACCGAGGACAAGCTGAAACCCGTGACCGAGGCGACGCAGGGCGCGATGATCTGGTATCAGGAGAATCAGCACTTCAAACTGCGCGATGTGACGCCCACGACGCATATTCTGGGCGGCGATGATTGGCTCGGCATGAAAAGAAACAGCTCCTATACTATTGATAACGTGGAGAGTTTATCGCTATTGCCTAACCCTCTGACTTTGTTGATTATTCTGCTGTCGGCGGTGTGGATGTGGTGGCGCGAAAGCGGCAACAGGTAAGACACCCAGTTGCGACTAATTCCCAAAATCCTTTGACTCTTTTTG
>JAYUPV010000291.1:0-4635 GCA_043759865.1 Alphaproteobacteria bacterium
GACTGCCGTCCATGAATCGCAGGAAGTCGCCAAAGCCTATTTGCAGGAACACCAGCAGGTCATGCGCGCAGATGTCCTCGCCATGGCGAACGACCTCAACCGTGGCGCATCAGAACTGACGGCAAACCCTGGCATGTTCAACAAAATCATGGAAACACAGTCCATGCTGCGCAACCTGTCGGAAGCGGTCGTTTTCCGTTCCGACCGCAGCATCCTCGCGCGTTCACGCCTGTCTTTCTCGCTCGAGCTTGAGCCGCCGACGGAAAAACTGCTGGAACAGGCGAAGGAAGGCGACGTTATCCTGATAACGGGCGACACCACCGACCGCATCCGCGCCATCGTAAAGCTCGACCGCTTCCTCGACGCCTATCTGTATGTCGGCAGGTTCGTCGATGCCGCCGTCCTCGCCCATATGAAGACGACCCAGACGGCTGTCGACGAATACCAGATACTCGAAAACCAGCAGAAAAAAATGCAGATACTGGCGATGGGCATGTTCATCGCCGTCGCGCTGCTGCTGCTGCTGGCGGCAGTGTGGTTCGGGCTTGCGTTCTCGGAACAACTGGTCGCCCCTGTCAGCGCGCTCATTACTGCGGCGGAGCGCATCCGGGCGGGCGATTTGTCGTCGCGCGTGGCGGAAAACCAGCAGGACGATGAAATCGGCCTGCTCGGCCGCGCCTTTAACCGCATGACCAGCCAGCTGCAGGCACAGCAGGATGAACTTTTGGCCGCCAACCGCATGCTGGACGAACGCAGAAGGTTTACCGAGGCAGTGCTGGCGGGCGCGTCGTCAGGCGTTATCGGCCTCAGCCATCGCGGCATAATCACACTTGCAAACGCCATGGCGCAGGAATTGCTGCAGGGCGAAAGCCCGGAGGCGCTGACGGGACGCAGGCTGGTCGATTTTATCCCCGAGGCTCAGGAAATTTTTGACAAGGCGTTGCTGAATGCCGAAAAAGCGTGGCCGCTCCAGACGGAATACGCCATTGGCGCGGGCCCCCGCAAGACCATTCTCGTACGCATCACGGCAGAGCAGGGGGGGCAGGGGGCTGTCGTCACCATCGACGATATTTCCAACCTTGTTTCCGCACAGCGTAAAGCGGCGTGGGCCGATGTCGCGCGGCGTATCGCGCATGAGATTAAAAACCCGCTCACACCCATCCAGCTTTCGGCCGAACGCCTGCGTCGCAAATATCTGCCGCAGATTACCGACGACCCCGAAACTTTCGAGAAATGCACGGAGACCATCATCCGTCAGGTCGGCGATATCGGCCACATGGTCAACGAATTTTCCGCTTACGCCCGCATGCCGCTGCCCGTGAAGCGTATGGAGAACGTGGTGGAGGTCTGTCAGGATGCCTTGATTCTCCAGAGACAGGCGCATCCCGATATCGGTTTCGGCTTTATCGCCGGCGAAACGGACATGCAGGCCAATTGCGACCGTTCGCAGCTGACTCAGGTTATTACAAATTTGCTCCAGAATTCGATTGATTCAATCCATGAGAGGCAGCAGCAGAAACCGGGCGATGGCAGGATTAAAATTTTGCTGGAGCAATCGGGTTCGAATATTTCAATTTCCATCGAGGATAATGGCCTAGGATTACCCGAAAAGGTTAAAGGCCAGCTCATGGAGCCCTATGTGACCACAAAAAAGAAGGGGTCCGGCCTTGGTCTTGCCATTGTTAAAAAGATTATGGAAGACCACGAAGGAAGTGTGGTATTGGAAGACAACGTAATTCAAGACACCAAATCAGGTGCAAAAGCTATTCTCGTTTTCCCAAGAGATGTGTAAGTTGTAATAGCGCAACTAGGTGGTAGTAATCATGCAACAGGCTGACATATTAATCGTAGACGATCAGGACGATATCCGGTCTCTCATCGAAGGCATTCTCGGAGACGAGGGGTTCAAGACGCGCTCGGCCAAGGATTCCCAAACGGCGGAAAAACTGATCGCCGAAAAAGAACCCGACCTGCTTGTTCTGGATATCTGGCTGGAGAACAGCGAGATGGACGGCATGGAGCTTTTGAAAAAGCTGGTAAAGTCCTGCCCCACACTGCCTGTCATCATGATCAGCGGCCACGGCAATATCGAGACCGCTGTGAACGCCATCCAGATGGGCGCCTATGACTTCATTGAAAAACCCTTCAAGGCCGACAAGCTGCTGGTGCTGTCCTCCCGCGCGCTTGAAGCCGCGCGGTTGAAACGCGAGAACCAGGAGCTGCGTCTGAAGGCGCTTGGCAACGTGTCCGAACTGCACGGCCAGTCCAATATCATCCAGCAGGTGCGTCAGGCCGTCGAGCGCGTTGCGCCCGCAAACAGCCGCGTGCTCATCACCGGCCAGCCCGGCACAGGCAAGAGCGTCGCCGCCCGCATGATCCACACCATGTCAAAGCGCGCCGACAAGAATTATGTGGTACTGAACTGCGCCATCATGTCGCCCGATCGCATTGAACTTGAATTGTTCGGCGCGGAAGGCACCGGCATCGGCCGCAAGGAAGGCGTGCTGGAGCAGGCGCATGGCGGCACGCTGGTGCTGGACGAAGTGGCCGACATGCCGCTCGAAACGCAGGCGAAAATCGTGCGCGTGCTGCAAGACCAGAATTTCACCCGCATGGGCGGCACGGAAAAAATCGAAGTCGACATGCGCGTCATCGCCTCGACCAACCAGAATTTGCAGGAACTGATGGCTCAAGGCAAATTCAGGCAGGATCTTTATTACCGCCTCAACGTCGTTCCCATCGAAATTCCCGCACTACAGGAAAGGCTCGAGGATATCCCGCTGCTGGCAAAGTTCTTCATGGACATCGCGGCAAAGACCTCCAACGCCCAGCCGCGCATCTTTGCAGATGACGCTATGGCGCTGATGCAGGCCTATGACTGGCCGGGCAACGTGCGCCAATTGCGCAACGTCATCGAATGGCTGCTCATCATGGCGCCGGGCCCCGCCCAGTTGCCCATCACTGCCGACATGCTGCCGCCCGACCTGAAACTACAGGCCATCGAAATGATACGCGGCCGCGAGGGCGTGGAATTGATGTCGAAACCGCTGCGCGAAGCACGCGAGATTTTCGAGCGCGAATACCTTCTTTCTCAAGTCAACCGTTTCGGGGGGAACATTTCCAAGACCGCTGGCTTCATCGGCATGGAGCGCTCTGCGCTCCATCGCAAGTTGAAGTCGCTTGGCATACAAGCCAACGACAAGGACCGGGTCGCGGAAGGTTAATCAGTCATGAAAGTCGTTATCTGCGGTGCCGGTCAGGTAGGGTCAGCCATCGCGGCCTATTTGTCGGAGGAGGGGAACAACGTTTCACTCATCGACCGCGACGCCACGCTGATTGCCGAGGTGAATGAAAACCTCGACGTCACCGGCATCGTCGGCCATGCCTCCAGCCCCGATATCCTGGAACTCGCGGGCGCGGCGGATGCGGAAATGATCATTGCCGCGACCTATTCCGACGAAGTCAACATGGTGGCCTGTCAGGTCGCGCATTCGTTGTTCAAAGTACCCATGAAAATCGCGCGCGTGCGCAGCCAGAGCTACCTGAACCCCGCCTGGGCAAGCCTTTACAGCCGCGACCACATGCCGATTGACGTCGTTATCTCGCCGGAAGTCGAGGTCGCAAAATCCATCGCCAACCGTTTGCGTGTGCCGGGCGCGTTCAATATTATCCCGATGGCCGATGGACTTGTGCAGCTGGTGAGCGTTATCTGCAAGCCCAATTGCCCGCTTGTACACACGCCCCTGAAACACCTGACATCCCTTTTCCCTGACCTGACGGTTGAAATCGTCGCCATCGTGCGCAAGACGGAACAGATTATTCCGACCAGCGACGACGAAATTTACCCGGGCGACGAAGTCTATTTCGTCGCCGCGACCGAACACCTTTCCCGCGCCATGGCCGCTTTCGGCTACGAGGAGCAGCAGACGCGCCGCGTGCTTATCGTCGGCGCCGGCAAGATAGGCACACGTCTGGCGGCTGACCTCACCTCCACGATGAAGGATATGACGGTGCGCCTTATCGACGCCGATTTCGACAAAGCGCAGCAGGCATCGGAAACGCTTGCGGGGGTTACCGTCGTTCATGGCGACGGGCTGTCGAAAGAGATCCTGGAAGAAGCCAATATCGGCGCGACCGAAGCCGTGATTGCCGTGATGAACCACGACGAGAGCAACATCCTTGTCTCGATGCTCGCGAAACAGCACGGCTGCGAACGCGCGATTACGCTGCTCAACAACCCGACCTTTACCTCGCTGGTCACAAACCTTGGCGTCGATGCCATCGTGAACCCGCGCGCCATCACCGTTTCCACGATTTTGCAGCACGTCCGCCGTGGCCGCATCAAGGCGGCGCACAGCTTGCGCGACGGTTTCGCGGAAATTCTGGAAGTCGAGGCGCTCGATACCTCTGCCATCGTCAACACACCCATCCGCGAAATCAAGCGCCCGAAGAACATGATTTTCGGCCTTATCGTGCGCGGCAAGCAAATCATGACCCCGCGCCCCGACACAGTCATCAAGCCCGACGACCGCGTCATCATCCTCGCGGCGCATGACCAGGTGAAGCGCGTGGAACAAATGTTCGCTGTGCGTCCGGAGTATTTCTGATATGCCAAGATACGCTTACGTCAACGGC